>JAUVCP010000353.1 GCA_030590765.1 Flavobacteriaceae bacterium
AAGATAATTCATTAAACAATTTCTTTCTAGCTCTAAAGAGTTTTACTTTGACATTTGTTTTGGTTAGACCTGTAATTTCTTCTATTTCTTCAACAGAATTTTCATTTAAATAAAACAAAGTAATCAATAAAGCATCCATTTCTGACAAATTACTTATAGCTTTATTTACATATTTCTTTTGTTCTCCATTTTTAATTGCTTCTATTTGTGGAAATTCAAGATTTGTTGTATGATTGTCCAAAACAAATGCATCAATATCTGTGGTTACAATATTCTTTTTACGGATTTTCGATATGGAATTTCTATAAACAATGGTATACAACCATGTTGAAAATTTAGATTCTCCTTTAAAGGTATCCAGTTTTTGATAAGCCTTTAAAAAACTATCTTGAGCAATTTCCTCTGCATCTTCATGATCTTTAACAATTTTAATAGAAATTGTATATACCATATTCTTATACTTATCAATTAAATAAGCAAAAGCATTAGTATCCCCTTGTAAAACTTTATCAATATAGATTTGATCTGTATTTGTACCCATTCTTATTATCAGACGCTCACTATTATATCATGGTTACAATTTATTTAATATTTTTAATTCATTCATTATTATTTAAAAAAAAGTGTAACCTCTATTGAAGTTGTCACGTCATAAATACCAAACAAATTAAATAACTTAAATTTTAAATTATGGCAGAAGCAATTTTAATACCACTAATAGTATTTTCATCAATATTTGGAATCTTTTATGTTTGGATAAGCACAAGAAACAAAGAGCGAATGGCTCTAATTGAGAAAGGAGCAGATGCATCACTTTTTGCAACCAAAAAGAAAAGCTTTACAAACATCACCTTAAAAATAGGTATGCTAGCAGTTGGTATTGGAACCGGGATACTAGTTGGTTCAATATTATCAAAATATACAGCTCTAGGTGAAGAAGTAGCTTTTCCTTCCATGATATTTTTATTCGGAGGCTTATTTTTGGTTGGAAATGCTTTTCTTGAGAAGAATAACAAATCGGAAGAAAAATAGTTATAAACTATTTTTTCATTCCAAAAGGCTGTTTAAAAATTTCTTTAAACAGCCTTTTTTATTAATTATCCAGCCTTAAAATAAGTGATTCTAAAGGTTCTAGTTTAACATTCATACTGGCCAGATTATTATCCATTTTTAAAACAGTTATTACCTTACCATACAGCTGATCTTTAAGATTGTATTTTCCTTCTTTTAAATCCCACTCAGAGATCAAACCTTCAGGAATTTTCAAATTAAATGTATATTCTTTATCACTATCAAAATTAGAAATGATGATTATTTTTTCTTCAGATGACCACCTGACAAACGAAAACACACGATAGTTATAGTTCTCGGTATGTTCACGATTAAATCTGTGAATATCATAATAATGTCCCATAAGAGCATCACTATTAATTGTGAAATTCAATAAACGTTTATAAAAATGTCTTAGATCATTTTCTCCATCAGATAACTGACCACCATCAAATTGTTTGTTATTTACCCATCGCTGATGATGTGGTACTCCAATATAATCAAAAATGGAAGTCCGTGTAGGAGATCCAAACCCTGCTTTTTCTGCAGCAGGCTCCCCAACTTCCTGTCCGAAATAGATCAAAGTTGGCGAAGTGTTGATCAATGCCGAAACAACCATGGCTGGCTTACCATTCTCAGCAAGACCTGCAAAATCAGGGCAGGCAATACGTTGTTCATCATGATTCTCTAAAAAATGAAGCATTTGATGTTCAATATCTACCATCTCCTCCTGAACTTTCGGAATATGATCTGTCCAGCCATACCCTTTTACGATATGCTTTATTGAATCATAAAATGCAACCTTATCATAGAGGTAATCCATTTTTCCCAAATGAATAAACGGACGATAAAGATCAGGATTATAGACTTCTGCCAGTAAAAATACATCTGATTTTTTCATTTTAATGGAAGAATTCATATAACTCCAAAATTCTACCGGAACCATTTCTGCCATGTCATATCTAAAACCATCCACTCCTTTATCCAACCAAAACAGGACAATATCTCTAAATTTATTCCATGAATCAGGAATTTCTTTATTCTGCCAAAAAGCAAAATGTTCTTCAAACCCTTTTTTACCAAACTCTTCAGGCAATTCATCAAATTCCTTAGATCCATCAGGGCGAATTCCATAATTGATCTTAACTGTTTCATACCAGTCAAAATAATCCGGTTGTGCCAAACGTGATCCGTTTCCTGTCCATTTTGCCGGAAATTCTTCGTACTCACCATAACTTAAAATATCTTCTCCTCCTAAAGGCAGATAACCATCTCTCCATTCCGGAACCTTAAATTTTTCACCAGTTACATAATAGAAATTATTATTTTTTACATAATCTACATCTTTATCATCATTATCACCAAAATCGCTTATTCCTTCCGGATTATTCAATCCTTCATATTTTCGTGCGACATGATTGGGCACAATATCAATTAAAACTTTCATACCTGCTTTATGAGTTCGCTTAATAAGATGATCAAACACTTCCATCCGCTTTGACTGATCAACAGCAAGAGCCGGATCTACCAGATAATAGTCTTTTACAGCATTAGGCGATCCTGCTCTTCCTTTTACAATTTCAGGATGATCATTTGATATACCATATTTAGTGTAATCTGTAATTGTTGCATGATGCAAAACACCTGTGTACCATATATGTGTAATCCCTAAGTTTTTAATTTCCTGAAGTGCTTTATCTGTAAAATCATTGAATTTTCCTACTCCATTTTCCTCAATCGTTCCCCATGGTTTGTTAGTAGTATTGGTATTACCAAACAATCGAGTAAAAACGTGATAAATAACTGCTTTTCTATTATTCATGATCATTGTTATTTAGCTGAGTGTTAATTTCAAAAATATGTTCCAAATATACTGAAATGACTTTAATACCAATTTAACATCATAATGTCGCATTGAAATTGTTTAATTGGTATAACTCTTTTTTATAAACAAATAATGCGAGTATAAACTCGCATTATTCTTAACTATTTTATATGGTAAATTACTTGAAAATCTTGTTATAGTATTCAGTAGCCATCCTGTTACTTGTAAATTCTGGTATCACATCATCCATACCATTAAAAACAATTTT
>JAUVCP010000058.1 GCA_030590765.1 Flavobacteriaceae bacterium
ATACCTTTATTCCATATTCTTTTAATTTTAGATCTCTTAACTCATCATTACTTTCTGAAATTGGATTGTTATGAACTGCTCCATCTAATTCAATCACCAATTTCTCTTTTGGGCAGTAAAAATCAACAATCATATGATCGATACTATGCTGCCTTCTAAATTTCCTGCCAAAGATCTGTCTTCCCTTTAGAATTGTCCACATTCTTGCCTCTGCCGGAGTTAAATTATTTCGCAATACTTTTCTAATATTTTTAAGGTGTTTACTTTTAAAATCGGGTTTGTTATTCATTGGTTTTTAATACTTTGTGCTTTAAATATTCAAATATAAACATTGTAAAACTCTCCTCCTTTTTCAAGGAGGAGTACTCAACTGTAAGGAGAGGGAGGTGATTAAATATTTTGCAATATTAATATTGAAATTTTTTATCATACTAAAAAAACTATATTTAACCACCTCGCCTTTCAGGCACCCCTCCTTAAAAGGATGGGAATTATAACATTAAACATCAAAGATTCGAACTAAACCACTATGGATTGAAAGTCCATAGGTCATTAAATCTGACTAAAGTCAGCAGTACGTGATTACTCGAACGAAAATTGAAGGTAAAAAAACACTTCCAAATTCTATTTTCTTTTAATGAAATCGATTAAAAATTTTAAAAGCTAAAGCGAGATGCACTAAAGTACATAGTTTTAACTTCATTTGAGACCAATAATATAGATTGAACAAGAAGCAGACTAAAACTCTCCTCCTTTTTCAAGGAGGAGTACTCGACTACAAGGAGAGGGAGGTGGTTATTTCATAATTAAGCCATTTAAATAGTTTCGACCATAATATTATTCTAACATTTTATCAATTTTATCAACAATGAAGACAATTATACTAAGCTAAATAAGTAAATTTGCTCTTTTAAAAATCTCATCATAATTTTATAAAAAATGATCTATTTTTTCGCTAAAGACAACACTATTTTTGCAGTATCTAAACAAACAGAAATCTGTGATACGACTACAAAAAAACTTATCTGGCTTTTTGGAAATGCAAAACTGTTACAAGAAAATGAATTAACTGGATTTTTTGTTGGTCCGCGTAAAGAAATGATCACTCCCTGGAGCACCAATGCTGTAGAGATTACTCAAAACATGGGAATCAATGGCATTACCCGAATTGAAGAATTCTTTCAAAAAGATTCTGAAAATGCAGAATTTGATTCAATGATTCAGCATTTTTATAAAAAAATAGATCAGGATATATTTGATGTGCATATTGAACCGGAACCAATTTTGGAGATTGATGATATTACAGCTTATAACAAAAAAGAAGGGCTGGCTTTAAATGGTGAGGAAATAGAATATCTGGAAAAATTATCAAAAAAATTAAAAAGAAAACTAACCGACTCTGAAATATTTGGATTCTCTCAGGTAAATTCAGAACACTGCCGACATAAAATTTTCAATGGAACTTTTGTTATTGACGGAAAAGAAAAACCAAATACTTTGTTTGGTATGATCCGCAAAACTTCCAGTGAAAATCCGAATACCATTGTTTCTGCATATAAAGATAATGTAGCATTTGTTGAAGGTCCGGTTATTGAACAATTTGCTCCAAAAACAGCTGACAAACCTGATTTTTACGAAAAAAATGATTTCAATTCTGTAATATCAATAAAAGCGGAAACCCATAATTTCCCCACTACTGTGGAACCATTTAATGGTGCAGCCACAGGTTCGGGTGGTGAAATAAGAGACCGACTTGCAGGTGGGAAAGGATCTTTACCTCTTGCGGGAACTGCAGTTTATATGACTCCTTACTCTCGTATAGAAGATAGCCGTTCATGGGAAAAAATGCAGGAAAGAGACTGGCTTTATCAAACACCTATTGAATTGTTAATCAAAGCATCTAACGGGGCTTCTGATTTTGGAAATAAATTTGGTCAACCATTGATCTCTGGTTCTGTTCTAACTTTTGAACATGAAGAACATAATCGTAAATTAGGTTATGACAAAGTGATCATGATGGCGGGCGGCATTGGCTACGGTAAAAAAGAAGACAGTTTAAAAGAAAGACCAAGCAAAGATGATACTATTGTTCTTTTGGGTGGTGATAATTATAGAATTGGAATGGGTGGTGCTGCTGTTTCTTCCGCAGATACAGGTGAATTCAACACAGCTATCACCTTAAATGCTGTACAACGTTCTAATCCTGAAATGCAAAAACGTGCTGCTAACACCATAAGAGCTATGGTGGAAAGTGATGAAAATAAGATCATTTCTATTCATGATCACGGTGCCGGCGGACATTTAAATTGTTTATCAGAATTGGTAGAAGAAACCGGTGGTGAAATAAATTTAGATGCATTGCCAATTGGTGATAAAACACTTTCTGCAAAGGAAATTATCGGTAACGAATCACAAGAAAGAATGGGATTGGTTATTCATCCAAAAGATCTGAATTTTTTACATAAAGTTGCAGACAGAGAACGCTCTCCAATGTATGAAGTTGGAAAAGTAACCAGCGATTTTCGTTTTTCTTTTAAATCAGAAAAAACAGGTAAGACCCCAATGGATTTTGATCTAATAGATATGTTTGGCAGTTCACCACACACTTATATGCGTGATATTGAATTGACAAGAAACTATCATAAAGTTGAATATTCAGCAAATGAAATATATAAATATGTAAGGCAGGTCTTACAATTAGAAGCAGTAGCATCTAAAGACTGGCTTACCAATAAAGTGGATCGTTGTGTTGGTGGAAAAGTTGCCAAACAGCAATGTGCAGGAGCTTTACAATTACCACTAAATGATGTTGGTGTTATGGCTTTAGATTATAAAGGTTTAAAAGGTATTGCAACTTCCATAGGTCATGCACCTGCAAGTGCTTTGATCGATGAAAGAGCAGGGTCTAAAAACTCAATAGCCGAAGCTTTGACCAATATTATCTGGGCACCATTAGAAGAAGGTTTAAAATCGGTTTCCCTTTCAGCCAACTGGATGTGGCCTTGTAGAAATGAGGGTGAAGATGCCAGATTGTACAATGCAGTTGAGGAAGTTTCAAAGTTTTCCATAGATCTCGGAATCAATGTTCCTACCGGAAAAGATTCTTTATCCATGAAACAAAAATATGCCAATGATGAAGTTCTTTCTCCGGGAACTGTAATTATTTCTGCTGCCGGACAATGTTCGGATATTAATAAAGTAGTGGAACCTGTTTTCAAATTGACTGAATACAATGCTATTTACTATATCGATCTTTCCAAAGATGATTTTAAACTGGGTGGTTCTACTTTTGCTCAAATAAGAAACAAAATTGGGGCAGAAACACCAACCATCAATGATAGCAACTATTTTAAAAATACCTTTAACACCATTCAGAAATTAATTAATAAAGAATTGATCCTTGCTGGTCATGATATATCTGCCGGTGGTATGATCACTACCCTATTGGAAATGTGTTTTGCTGAGAATAATCTGGGTGCAAAAATTGACCTAAGCAGTATTAAAGAAAAAGATATTGTAAAAGTTCTGTTTGCTGAAAATAGTGGAATTATTTTCCAGACAAATAATAATAAGGAAGTTGAAAAAGAATTAAATGCTGCACAAATTACTTATCATAAGATTGGTCATGCTGTAGCGGGTGATAAATTGGAAATCACGAATTTGAACCTACAATTTAATATTGAAGAATATAGAGATCATTGGTTTAAAACCTCTTACCTACTCGATCAAAAACAAACAGCAAATAATAAAGCAAAAGATCGATTTGACAATTATAAAATCCAGCCTTTACAATTTGAATTCCCTAAACACTTCACAGGTAAACTTGAAGATATAATTCAATTGTCAGGTCGAGCGCAGTCGAGACCAAAAGCAGCTATCATTCGTGAAAAAGGCTCGATCAGTGAACGTGAAATGGCAAATGCAATGTACTTGGCAGTTTTTGATGTAAAAGATGTGCACATGACCGACTTGATCAGCGGTAGAGAAAATTTAGAAGAAATTCAATTTATTGGTGCTGTTGGCGGATTTTCAAACTCAGATGTGTTAGGCTCTGCAAAAGGTTGGGCAGGAGCATTTTTATACAATGAAAAAGCAAATAAAGCTTTAAAGAATTTCTTTGACAGAGATGATACTTTATCCGTTGGAATCTGCAATGGTTGTCAGTTATTTATTGAACTCGAAATGATCAATCCGAATCATGAAGAGAAACCAAAAATGCTGCACAATGATTCACAAAAACACGAAAGTGGATTTACATCAGTAAGAATTCAGAAAAATAATTCTGTAATGTTATCAAGTTTGGCAGGAAGTACTTTAGGAGTCTGGATTTCACATGGTGAAGGAAAATTTAGTTTCCCTTATGTAGAGGATGAGTACAACATCATAGCCAAATATGGTTATGATCAATATCCTGCTAATCCAAATGGTTCCGACTTCAATACTGCTATGATGGCAAGTGATGACGGCCGTCATTTGGTGATGATGCCTCATATTGAACGTTCTACTTTTCAATGGAACTGGGCAAATTATCCGGAAGGAAGAAAAGATGAAGCAAGTCCGTGGTTAGAAGCTTTTGTTAATGCCAGAAAATGGTTGGAAAAGAAATAAATTAATCAAAATATTATGAAAAAAATATTAAAAATTACAGGGCTTATTTTCTTAATTGCAATAATTATTGGAGCTGTATATGTATTGGTTTTATATACAAAACGTTCAAATATTGTTAAAGAAAATTATGCTTTATTAGGCGAAGAAGCTGGTATTTTAAATATAGATGGTAAAACCTATAGAGACCTAAACAAAAATGGAAAACTCGATATTTACGAAGATACCAGAGCAAATGTAAACGATCGAGTTGATGATATGGTAAGTCAGATGAATATGGACGAAAAAGCCGGCACAATGTTCATCACTATGATTGGTATGACCAAAGAAGGTAACCCTTTAGATATGCCAGTTATTTCAACCAATGCGATGGAAATGGCATTTTCATTTATGTTACCTCCCAGCTCTGAAATGATTGCTTTAAAAAAAATGAACAGCTTTAATATTGTGCACTCCTACAATGCTGATATTCTTGCCAGATTTAATAATAATATCCAAAAATTGGCTGAGCGAACACGGCTGGGTATTCCAATTACAATAGCAACGGATCCCAGACATGGCACACAAAACAATCCTGGTGCAGCTATATTTACTCCTTCATTTTCACAATGGCCTTCATCACTTGGTCTTGCGGCGACCAGAGATACTTTACTCGTACGTGAATTTGGTGATATTGCCAGACAAGAATATAATGCAATAGGAATAAAACTGGCATTACATCCAATGGCAGATTTAGCAACAGAACCCAGATGGGGAAGATCTAATGGTACTTTTGGTGAAGATGCTAATTTATCTGCTATTATAACAAAAGCTTATGTATTGGGTTTTCAAGGAGATTCGTTAAATAGTTCAAGTGTGGCTTGTATGGCCAAACATTTTTCAGGTGGCGGTCCTCAAAAAGATGGTGAAGACCCTCATTTTCCTTATGGAAAAGAACAGGTTTATCCCGGCAATAATTTTGATTATCATATAATCCCATTCATAAAAGGGGCATTTCCTGCAAAAACTGCACAAATAATGCCATATTATGGTATTCCTATGGATCAAACTGATGAAAATGTAGCCTTTGGTTTTAATAAAACAATCATTACTAAAATATTAAGAGATTCTCTAAAATTTAACGGTGTTGTATGTACCGACTGGAATATTATTTCTAATACTAAAATGGGAGAAGCAAGAGCTTGGGATGTAGAAGATCTAACACCAATACAAAGAGTAAAAAAAGTAATAGATGCTGGTTGTGATCAATTTGGAGGTGAGATGATTCCCAGACTAATTATAAAATTAGTGAAATCGGGAGAAATATCCGAAAAAAAGAATTGACCAATCTGTAAAAAGAATTCTTAGAGATAGATTTATTTTAGGTCTTTTTGATGATCCTTATGTAGATGAAGAAGAAGCTTTAAAGATGACAGGGAAAAGTGAATTTATAACAAAAGGTAAAGAAGCCCAGGCAAAATCGACTGTTCTATTAAAAAATAAAGGCTTACTTCCTTTGGCAGAAGGAACTAAGATCTACGCCGTTGGCATGATCGATCCTGAAGTTATCAATAAATACGGGCAATTTGTTGATGATATTGATAAGGCAGATATTGTTTTAACACGTATTCGGACTCCTTTTGATGAAAGAACTGACTTTTTCTTAGAACGCTTTTTCCATCAAGGAAGACTCTATTATAATGAAAAAGAGAAGAAAAAGATCTTTGAAATCATCAACAAGAAACCATCAATAGTAGTTGTTAACTTAGAACGACCTGCAATTCTTACAGAGATCAATGAAAAATGTGATGCTTTAATGGCAGACTTTGGTACTTCTGATGAAGTGTTGGTAGAACTTATCTTTGGAAAGATAAATCCATCAGGTAAATTACCTTTTGAATTGCCTTCAACCTGGGAAGCAGTTCAAAAACAATTGGAAGATGTACCTTATGATTCTGAAAATCCACTTTATAAGTTTGGTGACGGTATTTCTTATGAATAACTTTATAACTCAGCGGGTGAATATCAGTATAACAGATAGATTCACCTGCTGAATTTCATATCACCTTAACTCTGCACTAAATAAATGCGCAAAAGTTCCCTGTAATTTTTTCATGATCTTATCAATTTGCTTATCATTCAATGTTTTATTTTCATCTTGTAAAACAAAACTCAAAGCATAGGATATTTTACCTTTTGGCAATTTATCACCGGTATAAACATCAAAAAGATCTACTTCTTTCAATAATTTCTTTTCACTTTGAAATGCAGCATTATACAAATCAATAAACTTTACATCATTATCTAAAAGAAGAGCCAGATCACGTTTTACCTCAGGATATTTTGGTAATGGCTTCACTTTAATATCTTTTTTACCTGTATGATCAAGAACATTATTCCAGTTAAAATCAGCAAACAATACTTCTTGTTTTATTCCAAAATCATTCAATATTTCAGATTTAACTATTCCAAATTCAACCAGTTTCGTTTTTCCCAAACTCAATCCAATAGCTTCTGAAAACAAATCATTTTTGATAGAAGTATACTTTACCTTGGTGATACCTAATCTATCTAATAAGGTTCTTATTATTCCTTTAAGGTAAAAGATGTCCATTGTATTATTAGAAACTTTCCAGTTTTCTTTATTTTGATCACCGGTTATTACCAATGACAAATGTTTTTTCTCCGTATAACCACTTTCATATTTATGATAGGTATTACCAAATTCGAAAAATTTTAACCGATTATTCTTTCGGTTTATGTTGTAGGCAACAGCTTCCAAATTACCAAAAAGCATTGATTGACGCATTACACATAGATCATTGCTCAAGGCATTTAGCATGGATACATTTTGATTGGCAAGCAGGTTTTCAGTTTTACCTACATACTCAGGTTTGGTCAAAGAGTTTGCCATGGTTTCTTTTAAACCATTTGCAACCAGATAATTAGCTGCTATATTTTCGATTTTCTCAGGGCTTAAATGATTAGAACTTGCAACAGATGTATTTATCTTTTGGGGAATTTCAATATTATTATATCCATAAACCCTTAGAATTTCTTCCACAATGTCTGCTTCTCTGGTTACATCCACTCTGTAAGAAGGAATGGTTAACCCTAATCCCGATTCAGTTTGATTGTTTATTTTGATATCCAATGAAGCCAAAATATTTTTAATGGTATCTGTTGGAATTTCCTCACCTATTAGTCTGTATACTTTATCATAAGAAATATGCACCTGAAAATCTTCTATTTTATCCGGATATACATCTGTTATTTCAGAAACTATTTTACCTCCTGCAATTTCTTTGATCCAGATTGCAGCTCTCTTTAAAGCGTAAACCGCGGTTTCCGGATTTATTCCGCGCTCAAATCTAAAGGACGCATCCGTGTTTAAAGCATGTCGTTTTGCTGTTTTACGAATGGAAACCGGATTAAAATAAGCACTTTCTAAAAATATACTTGTTGTGCTATCAGATACACCTGAATTTTCACCACCAAAAACTCCAGCAATACACATTGGATTGCTTTCACCATCACAGATCATGATATCATCTTTATGTAAATCTCTTTCAACACCGTCAAGAGTGGTAAACTTTGTACCTGTTGGTAAGTTCTTCACCAATACTTTATTTCCTTTGATTTTACTTGCATCAAATGCGTGTAATGGTTGACCCAAACCATGAAGAATAAAATTGGTTATATCTACTACATTATTAATAGGGGTCAATCCTATAGATCTTAATTTATGTTGCAGCCATTCAGGTGATTCTGCAATTTTCAAATCTGTTATAGTTAATCCTGCATAACGTGGTACTAATACACTATCTTCAACTTCAACACTTATTTTATAGGTTCTTTCGTCAATATGAAAATCACCAACAGATGGTGTATTCAATTTTTTATTGATCTCTTCCTGCTGCAATAAACCTGCATACAAATCACGAGCAACACCTAAATGGCTCATCGCATCTGCTCTGTTAGGAGTTAAACCTATTTCAAAAACCTGATCGGAATAAATATCGAATAATTCAGAAGCAATTGTACCAACTTTTACATTTTCATCTAAAACCATAATTCCATCATGACTGGTTCCCAAACCTAATTCATCTTCGGCACAGATCATTCCAAAACTTTCTTCCCCTCTTATCTTACCTTTTTTAATAGTAAATCCTTCTCCTTTGTCATCATATAGAATTGTTCCTATAGTTGCAACCGGAACCTTTTGCCCTTTAGCAACATTTGGTGCTCCACAAACAATTTGCACTGGTTCTCCATTTCCCAAGTCAACAGTAGTAACTTTTAGTCGATCTGCATTCGAGTGTTGCTCACAACTAAGCACTTCACCAACAACAATACCATTTAAGCTTCCTTTAACAGATTCAAATGCCTCAATCCCTTCAACTTCAAGCCCCAAATCGGTTAAAATCTCACTAATCTTCTCTGCCTCAAGGTCTATATTTAAAAATTCTTTTAACCAGTTATATGAAATTTTCATCTGTTTTTATTTTTGAGCAGCAAAGATATACAATTGTGTGAAGTTGTGATTAAAACAACAATAAGAAATTTATGAATTCTACTTTAAATATTTTGTTACATACATTTTCTTTTATCACATTTAATTATTATTTTGCACATATAATAAAATCCTATATATGACAACTGATATCAAACGGCTCTTTGACTTTCCTCATTACCAACTTAAAACTTATAATTTAGAGAAGGCTTTTGTTTCCAAAAGCAGTGGTAAATGGGCTGCAACATCTTCAAAAGAATTTATAGAACAAGCAAATAAAATAAGCAGAGGTTTATTGAGATTAGGAGTTAAAAAAGGTGATAAAATTGCCATTAT
>JAUVCP010000346.1 GCA_030590765.1 Flavobacteriaceae bacterium
ATATAATTTTGATCCTTCAGATCCTGAAATAAAGCAAAAGTTGCATGAGTTTAGTGAAACTTTGATTCAACAGATAGATACCATGAGTTCTATAGCATCTGCATTTTCAAACTTTGCACAAATGCCCACTCAAAAAAAAGAAGAGCTTAATGTGGTAGAAGAAGTGAAAAAGGATTTAAATATCTTTCAGGAATCCTATATTTATTACCTTCCTAAAAAGGAGAAAATTCAAGCAAAATTAGATAAGATTCAGCTTTCCAGAATAGTTACAAACTTAGTTACTAATTCTATACATGCATTGAGCGGCATTGAAAATCCTAAAATAGAAATTTTTATATCAGATGATGTACAAAATGTAATTATTAAAGTAAAAGATAATGGCAAAGGAATTTCTAAGGAGAATGCTTCAAAAATATTTGAACCGAAATTTACTACAAAATCTAGTGGAATGGGTCTTGGATTGTCTATGGTTAAAAATATAATAGAAGCATTTAACGGAGAAATTTCCTTTGAAAGTGAATTGAAGGTTGGAACAATTTTTACTGTAACTTTACCAAAAGAATAAAATTCAATTATAATGGAATATAAGAATATACTTATAGAATATGCAGATAGTAATGCCTATATTACGATAAACAGGCCAAAAAAACTCAATGCTTTAAATAAGGAAACTATTGCTGAATTACACGATGCTTTTGATGAGGTTGAACACGATAAAAATGTTAGAGTTGTAATTCTTACAGGTAGTGGTGAAAAAGCATTTGTTGCTGGGGCTGATATTTCGGAATTTGCGAATTTTAATGCTTCACAGGGTGCTGAACTTGCGAGAAAAGGACAAGAAACATTGTTTAGCTTTGTAGAAAATCTTCAAACTCCAGTTATTGCTGCTGTTAATGGTTTTGCCCTTGGCGGAGGTCTGGAACTCGCTATGGCATGTCATTTTAGAGTGGCAAGTGACAATGCAAAAATGGGATTACCTGAAGTGTCTTTAGGAGTAATTCCAGGATATGGTGGTACTCAAAGACTACCACAATTGGTGGGTAAAGGAAAGGCAATGGAAATGATCATGACTGCCGGAATGATCTCTGCAGCAGATGCAAAAATTTATGGATTGGTTAATTATGTTGTAACACAAGAAGAGTTAATTCCACTATGTGAAAAACTTGCTGATAAGATTACAAAAAATTCAGGTTCTGCTATTAGTGCTGCAATAAAAGCGATCAATGCAAATTTTAAAGATGGTGTTGATGGTTTTGGAGTTGAAATTGATCAATTTGGCAATTGTTTTGGTACCAAAGATTTTGTCGAAGGTACGACAGCATTTTTAGAAAAGAGGAAAGCTGATTTTTAAAACACTTAAAACCAAGGTTTTTTATTTACCTGATACATTTGGTAGAATTCATCATCTGTTTTTGTTAGGTAGATTATACCTTCAATTAAACCAATAATAGATATAACAGCACCACCAATCCCACAAGTTAGAACGGTAATCAATAGCATGATCAACCCTTCTTTTTGGTATCCTAAAATAAATTTATGGATACCAAAAACTCCAATTATAATTGCCAATATTCCTACCACCAATTTTTTGTTTTCTACAGGTGCCGGAAGTGAATTTCCTTTTTCGTCTACTATTTCCATAAGTGTAATTGATATATTTGGATTAGATAAAAAACACCCTGTTCAAAACAGGGTGCATATTTTATTCTTATATAATTAAAACCAGGTTTTTTTATTAACCTGATAGGTTTGGTAAAAATCTTCATCGGTTTTGGTAAGGTAAATAATGCCTTCGATCAAGCCTATAAGTCCGGTTATTGCTGCACCAATTCCACAGGTTAAAATTGTGATCAATAACATGATCAAACCTTCTTTTTGATATCCTAAAATAAATTTATGAACACCAAAAGCACCTAGAACAATGGCGAGAATTCCTGCCAGCATCTTTTTATTATCAACGTTGGTGGTTAGATCTTCATAAGCTTCTTTTGCACCTGTGGTAAATTCATTTGCAGTTGATTTTGCTTCCTCCTGAAAATCCTGTGTTCCTTCATCAATCTCCTTTGCAATTTCTTTTGCTTTTTCCTTAATTTTATCGGTACCTTCTTTAATTTCCTCTTTTACTTTTTTGGTGTCAATTCCCAAATCCTTGACAACTTCTTCAGCTTTAGCTTTTACTTTTTTAGCGGTTTCTTTTGCTCCTTCTGTAAATTCATCGGCTGTTGATTTTGCTTCATCCTTTATATCTTTGCTGCTTTCATCTATATCCTCTAAAACTTCTTTAGCTTTTTCTTTGATCTTTTTTGCAGCTTTTTTTGTTTCGTCGGAAACTTTAGCAGCTTCTTTATCAATTTTATTTGAAGTTTTTTTCGTATCCTTTGTTGCTTTTTTAACTTCTTTTTTTATATCATCAACAATTTTCTTTGCATCCTTGATTGCATCTTTTTCTAATTTATTTATTTTTTTCGCCATAATATGGGGTTTAGTTTTAGTTACACTAAACAAAACTATTAAATTATATTTTTAAAACCTAAATTTTTATGAGTTTGATAATTTAAGTATCTTTGGAATACATAATTTAAATTATTATATGACTAAAATAGCCGTTTTTGGTGGTGGAAGTTGGGCCACTGCAATAGTTAAAATGTTGTCTGAAAATTTGAACGAGATTGGTTGGTATATGCGAGATTCGTATGTTGTTGAACATATCAAACGAAATAAGCATAATCCTAATTACTTAAGTTCAGCTGTTCTGCAACCCGAAAAGTTAAATCTATCGGATGATATCAATGAAATGATAAGTTCAGCAGATTATTTAATTTTTGCAATTCCATCAGCTTTTTTAAAATCTGAGTTAGATAAAATTACAGTTCCGTTGGATGGAAAAATCATATTTTCTGCCATCAAAGGGATAGTTCCTGAATCGGGTTTAATTGTTGGAGAACATTTTCATGAAAAGCTAAATGTACCATTTGAGAATATTGGTGTTATAACCGGTCCATGTCATGCTGAAGAAGTTGCAATGGAACGTTTGTCTTATTTAACCATAGCCTGTCGGGATAAAGATAAAGCTGAGTACTTGGCTGATAAAATTTCCGGAAGGTATATAAAAACTAAAATATCTGATGATATTATTGGTACAGAGTATGCAGCAATGCTAAAAAATATTTTTGCAATTGCGGCTGGTATTGCTCATGGTTTGGGTTATGGAGATAATTTTCAGGCAGTCTTAATG
>JAUVCP010000232.1 GCA_030590765.1 Flavobacteriaceae bacterium
TTCTTGATGCTATCACTATTTGGCTCATCATTAAAATCACCCATAATAATGATCTTGGCTGTTTCACTTTCCTTATAAATGTTATTTACGATTTCATTCACCTGTTTTGCAGCCTGAACACGTTTATAACTACTCAATTTAGCTCCATTGTTTCTTGATGGCCAGTGATTTACTAAAACATAAACCGGTTTACCAAAAAGTTTTCCATGTACTAGTAAAATATCTCTTGTATAATCTCTATCCCCGGTATCATCAATTAACATCAGCGAATAATTATCAGAATAGATCAACTCAAAATGCTCTTTTTGATATAAAAAAGCCACATCAATACCTCGTTCATCAGGTGAATTATAATGTACAAAATCATATTGATAGGATTTTAATTTATCTGCCTGAATCAGGTCCTCCAGACAAGTATCATTTTCAACCTCTGAAACTCCTAAAAAAACAGGTGGTAATTCTGATTGTTTTCTACCTATTTTTGAGATAACATTTGCCAGATTTTGAATTTTTCTGTTGTACCGATCCTGACTCCACTGAAACTCCCCTTCAGGAGTAAAATCCTTATCCAAAGTATATTCATCATGAGCCGTATCAAACAAATTTTCTAAATTGTAAAATGCGATAGAAAATGTTTTATGCATAAGTTATTATTTTACATCGAAAATAATAAAAAAAGGTTTGTAAATTTGCTCTATGATAGAAAAAAGAAATTCAAAACTTGAAAATGTTGTATTAATTGGTGTGATCACCTCACAACAAGATGAAGAAAAATCACAAGAGTATTTAGATGAACTGGAGTTTTTAGCTTTTACTGCTGGTGGAACCGTGAAAAAAAGATTTACGCAAAAGCTGGATTATCCAAATCCGAAAACGTTTATTGGTGCCGGGAAATTAGATGAGGTAAAACAATATATTGATGAGAATGGTATTGAAACGGTTATTTTTGATGATGAACTAAGTCCGGGACAATTACGAAATATTGAAAAAATATTAGAAGAAAAAGTATTGGACAGAACCAATCTTATTCTGGATATTTTTGCACAAAGAGCGCAAACATCCTATGCCCGAACACAGGTGGAACTAGCACAATATCAATATTTATTACCACGCCTAACCGGAATGTGGACACACCTTGAAAGACAAAGAGGAGGTATCGGAATGCGTGGTCCGGGAGAGACCGAGATTGAAACCGATAGAAGGATCATACGTGATAAAATATCTTTGTTGAAAAAGAAACTGGTTACCATTGATAAGCAGATGGCAGTTCAGCGGAAAAATCGCGGTAAAATGGTCAGGGCAGCATTGGTGGGTTATACCAATGTAGGTAAGTCAACTTTAATGAATGTTATCAGTAAAAGTGATGTTTTTGCAGAAAATAAATTGTTTGCAACTTTAGATACTACCGTTAGAAAAGTAGTGATTAGAAATATTCCGTTTTTACTTACAGATACGGTTGGATTTATTAGGAAATTACCTACACAACTGGTAGAATCCTTTAAGTCAACTTTAGATGAAGTTCGTGAAGCAGATCTTTTGATTCATGTGGTAGATATCTCGCATTCAAATTTTGAAGATCACATTGCCTCTGTAAATAGTATTTTAAATGAAATAACTCCTGAAAAAGAAAGACATACTAAACCTACCTTAATGGTTTTTAATAAAATTGATAACTATACACATGATACCATAGATGAAGATGATCTTGTTTCAGAAAGAACGAAGGAACATTATACTTTAGAGGACTGGAAAAAAACATGGATGTCAAAAATGGGAGATCATTGTGTTTTTATTTCTGCATTAACCAAAGAAAATATGGAGGAATTTAAAGCAAAGGTATTTGAAGAAGTAAAGAAAATCCATATTACCCGTTTTCCATATAATGATTATCTGTATCAGGAATATGAAGTAGAGTGATATTAAATTTCCTTATTCTCATCAATAAGTCCATATTTTTTTGCTCTGGTCTCCCACAATTTTCTTGCTAAAGCTTGTAAATCTTCATGACCATCACTTTCATCAACAATTTCCAAACCTAAAAGAGTTTCAATAATATCTTCCTGAGTTACCATTCCGCTAACAGAACCAAATTCGTCAACAACTAAGGCAATATGTTCATGTTTCTCAATCAATTGATCAAAAAGTGGTTTGATTTGAGCATTTCTTTCGGTAATAATTATTTCTCTCTTTATAGTTTTTAAGGCATTATTTCCATTTCCTTTTATAATAGATTCTAATAATTCATCCTTTAAAAAATATCCAGTAATATTATCTGAAGTAGTTTCAAAAATGGGTATTCTTGAGAATTTTAGATTAGGATTTTCATCATAAAAGCTTATAATCTTCATGTATTCAGAAGCAGTTTTCATGACAATTCGTGGTGTCATAATATCTTTTACTAACACATTTTTAAAATCAATCAGATTTTTGATCACCTTACTTTCTGATTCTTGAAAAATACCTTCTTCCTGAGCAATATCTGCCATGGCATGAAAATCTTCCCTACTAACATTATTGTCATGCGGATTTTTACCAACAATTTTTGTTGTTAATTCAAGTAACCATAATATTCCGGTAACTCTTAAAGGAAACATTAAAATCGTTATTGCTTTTGCGGAAATATTTGCCAATTGTTTCCAGTAACTTGCTCCTATAGATTTTGGAATAATTTCTGATAAAATCAATATCAAAAGAGTCATAATTGCAGATACAATTCCAACCGCATTATTACCTGAACCAAATGTCTTTTCAGCCTGTACACCAACTAAAATTGCTCCTACAGTATGCGCTATTGTGTTTACGGTTAAAATGGATATTAAAGGTTTATTGACATCATCCTTCAACTTTTTTAAAGTTGTTGCAAACTTCTTACCTTCATTTTTTTTAACTGTTATAAATGTAGGTGTAATACTTAATAATACCGCTTCAAGTATAGAACACAAAAAAGAAAACCCTATAGAAACTGAAGCATAAATAATCAACAAAGTCATAATGAATTGATTTTTAGCTAAAATATAAAAAAGCCCTCTTTTCAGAGAGCTTTTATCAAAAATACTTTATTTTCTTTAAAATTTAAAATTTAAACCGAACAACCAATAGGATTGTAATTTATTATCTATACCATCAAAGGTAGCATCTGGATCTGTTTCCAGATTATAATTTAAAGCTTCCTGTTTGTTTTTGCGTAATCCAAAATCAAAACCTAAACCAATACCTTTCCATACGGTATAAGCAAATGAATTGGTCCATGTATAGTTTGAATAATCTGATGATTTGTAACTTTGAAACATAGAAAGATTTGATTTAACATTAAAATCTCCAAAAGATTTGGAGTAATCAGCAACTATTTTTGCACCAAATGACGATTCGTAAACATTATCACCTCTACTAAAAACAAAATTATAGTTGACAGGATGAATTACAATTACTAAATTTTTTATAGGAGTCCATGTGGCACCAATACCTAAATCTAAAAATCCTGGATTATTAAAGTTTTGTACCAAAGTTGATCGATATTCACCAAGAGTAGAAATTGCAAATTTTTCATTTAATTTGTATCCATATAATGAAGTTAAACTAAAAATATCTGTAGCTACTTCATATTTATCACTATCTGCATCATCATCTTTATCGTCAAATTTTACCCAGCTTATATTAACATTGGCGGCATTTCTCCAAAAAAACTTATCTTGAATTAGGTCAGCTGTTGAATTGACATTTATTCCAAAATTCCCAACTGATGAATTAGGTGTTTCCTTTGAATACCAGTTGTTAAAACCTGATAAACTACCTCCGATAGTTCCAAAAGTTTTAAATCTCCATCCTGGAAGATTATCTACCTCACTTTGTAAGGCATCAGCTTTTTTCTGAATGGTATTTATAGAATCTGTAAGAATTGCTTTTTCAGCTAATAATTCTTCTTTCGTTTGAGCGTTTATTAGGCTAAAACTTAAAGTAAATAATAACAATAGGGTTAGTTTTTTCATCTTTGTTTTTTTTAGGTTTGTTAATTTTTTAAGATTTGCAAAATTAATTAAAAATAATTAAAAACTATACCTGCTTCTTAAATAAAGGTACATTAGAACAGGCCTCTCCATACATAATTGATCTTGCAATGGGTAAAAGCTTTGATATGAGTTGTGTATATGCCGTTTCCGGAATAGGTTTATTGGAACAGCCTTTAATGATTACCGGTTTATTAATATAATTTTTAACAGGTAATCTATCAATAATTTCCTGAAAAATAGAAGTTTCAAGAGTTTCTAAATTACCAACAACAATTTTTTTAGCAAATGGTGAGAGTTCAACAGAAATAAGTAAATACGCCCAAGAAGGAATTATAGCATCAACGGAACAAGTCAATGCAACAAATTTGTTTTGATAGGTTTCCCAATTGAGATCTTTAACAGACTTTCGAAAATCTTTTTCTTTTAAAATTTGTTCTGCAAATAACCACTCTTTAATATCAAATAAAACTCTTTCTCCTTCCGGATAAAAATCTTCTAAATCAATATTTATCAACTGACTATTGGCTACTCTATTTACTAATTTTTCTGACATTACAGTATTTGAAAACTATAAAAAACCAAGTTCTAACTTAGCCTCTTCACTCATCATGTCCTGAGTCCATGGCGGATCAAAAGTAATTTCTACTTCTGCATTTCTTACGTCATTTAAACTTTTCACTTTTTCTTCTACTTCAACTGGTAAGGTCTCTGCTACCGGACAATTGGGTGTAGTTAAGGTCATTATGATCTTAACATCTCTATCTTCA
>JAUVCP010000358.1 GCA_030590765.1 Flavobacteriaceae bacterium
TTTCGTTTAAATATTTTTGCTACTTCAATTAACCCTTTTTCTTTATTTTAATTATTGCGGAGTTATGGAATAGCTTTTAATGTGCTTCAAGCCAATTATTTCCCTCTCCAAGATCAACTGTTAAGGGAATAGATAGTTTATAAGCATTTTCCATTTCGGTTTGGATGATTGGTTTTAATGTTGCTAATTCATCATTGTGTATGTCAAAAACCAATTCATCATGTACTTGTAAAAGCATTTTTGATTTGTAATTCTCTTTTTTAAGGATATTATGAATGTTGATCATGGCAATCTTAATAATGTCTGCAGCTGATCCTTGTATAGGTGCATTCACAGCATTTCGTTCATCGGCAGCTCTTACGATAGCGTTTCTGGAGTTTATATTTTTTAAATATCGCCTTCTGTTTAAAAGTGTTTCCACGTATCCATGCTCTCTGGCAAAATCAATTTGTTTGGCTATATATGCCTTTAAAGTAGGGTAGGTTTTATAATAAGTGTCTATCAGTTCCTTGGCTTCTTTTCTGCTAAGATCAGTTTGCTGACTTAGTCCAAAAGCTGATACACCGTAAATGATGCCGAAATTTACTGTTTTGGCATTGCTTCGCTGTTCTCGGGTTACTTTATCTAATGGAACATTAAATACTTTTGCTGCAGTGGATTTGTGAATATCTTCTCCTCTTAAAAAGGAGGTTTTCATTTCTTTATCTCCACTCATTTCAGCAATTAACCGAAGCTCAATTTGAGAATAATCTGCTGCAAGCAAAGTGTAATTCTTATCTCTGGGGACAAAAGCTTTTCGAACCTGTTTTCCTCTTTCGGTTCGAATAGGAATATTCTGTAAATTCGGGTTGTTAGAGCTTAACCTTCCGGTGGCTGCTACTGCCTGGCTATAAGTTGTATGAATTCTTCCGGTTTTATTATTTACAAGATTAGGAAGAGCATCTACATAAGTATTTTTTAATTTTACCAACCCTCTCCACTCTAAAATATTGGCAACAATTTTATGTTTGGGAGCCAATTTGGAAAGGATCTCTTCACCGGTTGCATATTGTCCGGTTTTGGTTTTTTTAGGTTTATCAACCAGTTTTAAATGTTCGAATAAAACTACTCCCAATTGTTTTGGCGAAGCTAAGTTGAAATCGGTATCTGCTTCTTTATAGATTTTTTGTTCTAGATTTAAAATATCTTTGGTTAGGACATCTGATAAAGAATTTAAAAACTTTTTATCCAAATTGATTCCTTCCAGTTCCATATTTGCTAATACATTGATAAGTGGAATTTCAATTTCTTTAAAGAGTTTGGATAAATTATTTTCCTCTAATTCTTTTTCGAAAATTTGTTTCAATTGCCAGGTAATATCAGCATCTTCAACAGCATATTCCTTTTGGGTGGTAAGATCTACATCACGCATGGTCTTTTGATTCTTGCCTTTTTTACCAATAAGGGTTTCAATAGAAATCGGAGTATAATTCAAATATGTTTCAGACAAAACACTCATATTGTGACGCATATCTGGATTGATCAGATAATGAGCAAGCATAGTATCAAATTGAGTTCCTTTTACTTCCAGATCATAATTTTGAAGCACTTTGATATCATATTTTAAATTCTGACCAATTTTTTCAATTTCTTCACTTTCAAAGAAAGGTCTGAAAATTTCTAAAATTACATTTGCCTCGTCCCGGTCTTCTGGTACAGGAACATAGTATCCCTTGCCCTTTTCATAAGAAAATGAAATCCCTACAAGTTCGGCTTCAAATGTGTTTAAACTTGTAGTCTCAGTGTCAAAACAAACAGATCTTTGTTTTAAAAGTTTTTTAATTAGCATACTTCTTGCCAAAGAGGTGTTGACAAACTGATAAAAATGATCAGTATTTTTAGCCTCTTTATAACCTGAAATGGATTCCTGATCTGTATTGGAATTTGTCATTGAAAAAATATCCAGTTGTTCACCTGAGGTATTGGAAATAACAGCAGTTTCCACTTTTTTGGGTGTGGATGCGTGAGTAGGGGCATTTATATCTTGCTTAAAGATCCTATTCATATTTTCGAGTAAACGTCTAAACTCTAATTCTTGGAAAATTTCGGTAACTTTTTGAAAATCAGGTGTATTTAGTTCAAAATCCTCTTCATGAAATTCCACAGGACAATCTAACATAATAGTTGCCAATTGTTTTGATAAGATTCCAAGATCAGCATTTTCTTCTACTTTCTCTTTCATTTTACCCTTTAATTCATGTGTATTTGCCAAAAGGTTTTCCAGACTACCATATTGTTTGATGAATTTTTTTGCTGTTTTGTCACCAACTCCGGGCAAACCGGGAATATTATCAGCAGCATCACCCATCATACCCAAATAATCAATTACCTGCATAGGGTCATCTACTTCAAATTTTTCTTTTACTTTATCTACTCCCCATATTTCAATTCCATTACCCATTCTGGCAGGTTTGTACATAAAAACATTATCGGTAACCAGTTGTGCAAAATCTTTATCAGGTGTTACCATAAAGGTTTGGTAACCTGCCTTTTCTGCTTGCACGGATAAAGTTCCGATAAGGTCATCTGCTTCAAAACCAGCAACTTCAACAATAGGAATATGCATTGCCTTCAAAATTTTATGGATATATGGTATTGCAATTTTAATTGCCTCAGGAGTTTCCAAGCGATGTGCTTTGTAAGGAGTGTATGCCTCAGTTCTTGCAACGGATCCGCCTTTGTCAAATGCAACTGCCAGATGATCGGGTTTTTCTCTTCTGATCACATCTAATAGCGAGTTTGTAAATCCCAGAATGGCAGAGGTATCCATTCCTTTGGAATTGATTCTTGGGTTTTTGATCAAGGCATAATAGCCACGAAATATCAATGCAAAAGCATCTAATAAAAAAAGTCGTTTTTTAGCAGGCATATAGTTGTGTTTTACTTTTTGTAAAAGTACAAATTTGAAATCATTAGCTGTTTTTTTGAATAGAAAAAGTTAAAACACTTATGATTTGCACTTTATAGGACTTATAGAGATAAAATGCTATATTTGTACAACCAGAATATAATAATTATGACAAAGTTTGGTGA
>JAUVCP010000327.1 GCA_030590765.1 Flavobacteriaceae bacterium
GTTTTTACCAAATTGATGGTTATATCCTATAACCAGATTTTTAATATATAATTGATCAACCAAAATATGTTTTACAAAATCTAATGCACTTAACTCTGAAAATGCCTTGGTAAAAGGCTCAATAATTAAATGATCTAAACCAAACTTGCCTAAAAGTTGTACTTTCTCATCCATTGTGTTTAGCCATTTGATCTCATTACCCTGATTTAATATTTTTCGTGGATGGGGAAAAAAGGTAAGGATTACCGAACGATCTTTGTTCTTGCTTTTGATTTGATTTAACCGCTCAATTATTTTTTGATGACCAACATGCACACCGTCAAAAGTACCTATAGTTAATATGGTAGAATGTTTTTTTTCTTTAAATTCTTTAATGGAATGGTGAACTTTCACTACAGGGTTTGGATTGGTTTATATTTGAAATTGCTTAATATTTAATACTTTCGTTGATGTGACTTAAGACATGAGGAACTTTATGTATATCAAATTTTAAATTGAACTGCAAGGTGTTATTATTTCTAAAGAAAAACAAATCACCCTGGTCTATTTTAAAATAGCCATTTGCATCCCGGCAAAAACAAATTCTGCCAAATAACAATTTAACTTCCTGCAATGCTGCATCTTTTAAAATGAGTTGTCTTTCCTTGTTGTTGATTTCAAAATATATAAATTCAGAATAACTTGCATCTTTGATTTTTTTGTCTACATTTTTTTCAAATTGATACTTAATTACCAAATGTTCACCTTCCTGAATTTCCGGATAAATTTTGCCAAAACTGTCCGTTTTTATTTGTAAACTAGAATTTTTAAAAACTTCTAAAGAACAGTTGCCGGTTTCCGGGCAACTTATATTTTGCATCTCTCTGGGAATATCTTTAGTGATTTGTTGCCGTGAGCCACAGGCAGATAATGATAAAAGAATAAAAAAGAAACTGTATAATTTCATCAGTTAAATATGTTCATTGTCATTGAATAAGTTTTGCTTATTAGGTCAATAAGGCAAAGATACTTGAATTTAATTTCTTATTTTTGCTAACTGTATAATTCATTTTATTAAAGATGACTAAACATTTTATAAAATTTCTGTTTTTTTTATTATTTATCAATCCACTTTTTTCTCAGGAAAAGAACCTTTGGTCAAGTATAGATGAGTCTAAAATTGAGAATAGAGACTTGCAAATAAAACCAAATATTAAAAAATATAAAACCTTTCAACTGGAATACTCTGATTTAAAAAGAGATCTGGTTAATGCTCCTAAAAAGAATAGTGTAGTCAAAAATTCTGGTCTGATCGTGAAATTCCCTGACGAAAATGGTAAAATGATCTCTTTTTTGGTAAAAGAAATGCCGGTCATGCATCCTGATCTGGCAAAAAAGTATCCAAATAACAGATCTTACCTTGGGGTTGGCGTAGATGATGTATCTCTAAAAGTTAGATTTAGCATAAATGAACAGGGTTTACATGCAATGATCGTTGGTAATGACCGTAAAGTGAAATACATCGATCCTATCCTAAATAATAAAAAGTATTACAGGGTTTATAAAAGAGATGATCTGGATTTTGAAAGGAACAAGTTTAAATGTTTGACGAATAATATAAGCTCGGTTAAAAAATCTAGTTTGAATTTAAAGGCTCCTAACGATCTTAAATTGAGAACTTTTCGTTTAGCATTGGCAGCAACTGGTGAGTATTCAGAATTTCATATCAATCGTGCCGGACTTGGTACAGGAACTGATGCTGAAAAAAAAGCAGCTGTTTTAGCAGCTATGACTACTGCAATGTCACGAGTGAATGCGGTATATGAAAATGATCTGGCAATCACGATGCAACTGGTTGCTAATACAGATGATTTGATTTATCTTGATGCGGCTACAGATCCTTATACTAACGACAATGGCGAAGCCATGCTTACTCAAAATCAAAACACTTGTGATAATGTGATCGGGTCTTCCGGTTATGATATTGGGCATGTGTTTAGTACAGGAGGTGGGGGAGTTGCCAGTAGAGCTTCAATTTGTACTACTTCAAAAGCAAAAGGAGTTACAGGTTCCCTAAATCCGGTAGGGGATTTGTTTTATTTTGATTTTGTTGCCCATGAAATGGGGCATCAGTTGGGTGCAAATCATACTTTTAATGGTGATGCAGGTAATTGTTCAGGCGCAAACAGAGAAGATGAAACCGCAGTGGAACCAGGAAGTGGTTCTACTTTAATGGCATATGCAGGTTTGTGCTCACCTCAAAATGTACAAAGTCATAGTGATTTATATTTTCATATAGTTACCATAGATGAAATATGGTCAAATATTACAGATGGAAATGGTACTTGTGCCAATCTTACTAGTTTATCAAGTAATTTACATATTCCTACAGTAAATGCTGGAAATGATTACATCATTCCAAAATCTACACCTTATATATTAAAAGGTCAGGGTAATGATGCTGATGGTGACCCGATTAGTTTTTGCTGGGAGCAGATCGATAATGAGATAACTGCAATTCCACCAAGTGAAACTGCAACAAGTGGAGCATTGTATAGATCGGTAAACCCCAAAACAAATGGCAATAGATATATGCCTGAATTAAGTACTGTTGTTAACGGAAGTGTTTCTTCTACCTGGGAAGTTACACCTGCAGTTGCCAGAGAAATGAATTTTAAATTAACGGTTAGAGATAATAATGTTGAGGCTGGTAAAACAGCAGTTGATGATGTAAAGATTACAGTTACTAATGCTGCGGGACCATTTCTAATAACCTCGCAAAATGTAGTTGGTCTGGTTTGGGATAAAAATACTTCAGAAAATGTAACCTGGGATGTTGCCGGTACAACTGGAAATGGTATCAATGCTTCTCATGTAAATATATTAATGTCTGTTGATGGTGGTAGAACATTTCCTATAACGCTTTCAGCCAATACACCAAATGATGGAAGTCAAAATATTAGTGTGCCAGACACCTCAGCACCAAAATGTTTTGTTATGATAGAAGCTGTTGATGGTTATTTTTATGCAGTAAATTCTAAGGTGTTTTCCATTGGCGAATTCAATGAGCTTTGTAAGGATTTTGATGCGGTTGATGTTCCAACAGATATTCCAGATAATGATCCGGCTGGACTAACTTCAATTATTGATGTTTCAGAAGATCTTAATATTGAAAAAGTTTTGGTAAATGTAAAAATTGATCATACCTGGGTTAGTGATATAACACTTACTTTGGAAAGCCCCAATGGAACCATTATTGAGTTATTAAGCGGAGCCTGTGATTCTGAAAATAATATTGATGTGATTTTTGATGATATTGGTGCAGATATTGCATGTTCAGGTAATCCTGTAATATCGGGAACAATAAAACCAACACAGGCATTGTCTGTTTTTAACGGCGAATCATCCAGTGGTAGTTGGAAATTAAAGGCTGTAGATGGAGCCGAGGCT
>JAUVCP010000194.1 GCA_030590765.1 Flavobacteriaceae bacterium
CATTAAATTCTGAACCCGAAACTGCCAGCTCTTTGTATGCAATTTTTTTATTGAGTATTTGCCAGGAATATTGTTTTTCTTGCTCACAGATTTTAGTAACCAGATATCTGGTATCAAAAGAAGTGATTAAAGGAACTGGTCCCATTCTCTCTCCTTTAAAATTTAGCCATAGTGCTGATTTTGGAGGCACCAAACTCAATCCGTGATTTTCTCTTTTCGGATATGGATGTGGTATTCCTGCGGCATAATTCCACATCAGATCTAAATTCTTTACATTTCCTCCAAGTTCATTTACCTTATCATGAATTAACCCATCTGAAAATTGATGAGAACCATTTAAAATATTTTTCGGTGGTGATTTCCATTCTTTGTGCCAGTATTCCCGTACTTTTTTCATATTGCCATTGATTCCCCCGGTTGCGACAATAAAATCATCTGCCATGCAAACAAATGGAGAATTATCAACTTCATTCACTCCTGATATTGCAATTATATTCTCCTTTTCCAGTTTAAAATCTTCTGCTTTATGTTGAAATAACACTTGTAAATTATGATAATTTTTACTCGATTTCAAATCTTTGATCAAAGCTTCCATCAAACCATGACCAGTACCCCAAACCATATGAAATCGGGGTACAGTATTACCAGGCTGGTGCAAACCTCTTTCTACCCAATGCACCACAGGGAAAAAACCAACCCCTTTTTCAGTTACCCACTTATATACTGTTTGTGTAGATTCTAAAAACTCATTTGCCCACTTTTTACCCCAAACCTCTTTTTGGTCAAACTCAGCAAAAGAGAACCAGTCTTTTTTAGCCTGATCTACTGTATCTTTAATCTTTGAAAACCGTTGCTGTTTAGAATTGATAAAGAACATTCCCCCAAAGGATTCTTTTGCTAAGCCTCCAAAATTCTCTTCAAGGTCTCGTTCAATAATAATTACTTTTTTATTGGCATTTAACAATTCAATTGCGGCAGTAATTCCGGAAATACCTCCTCCAATAATAACAATATCAGATTTATAGGTTTTTTCTGGCATATATGTACTGTAGTTACTTTATTAATTCTATAGTTATTTTAATAGAATATATATTTTATGTCCTTATACCGGACAGGTATTTCATTTTTTTCTTTGATAAAAAAACGAAACAAAAAAATCAAGGCTGACAATAATTTAATAACCTAAATTGTATAAAAACTAAGTGCAGCCGAGTGATTTTCAAGCAAGCTCTCAACTTCTCGGTTTTACTAAGTTTTTATTTTATTTAGAACATCAAATTCTTGTAGGCCATCCCTACAACATGTAATCTCACATAATCTTTCTTTATTTTATCCTTTAAATTTATGGCAGCTCATTTTTTCTAAAATGTTTTTTTTATCGCTAATCATTAATCTAAATCTGGAGTTTCCAGATCATGTAGTTCTCCCATTTGCTTAAGTAATTCAAAGGTTTTAGCAGCTTCTTCTTCATCAACAACACTTATTGCAGCACCAACATGCACCAATACATAATCTCCTACATTCGCTTCCGGAACTAAAGTCAGACTAACCTCCTTTATAATTCCATCAAAAGATACTTTTCCTATTCTAAAAGTTTCGTCCAATTCGGCTGTTATTTCAATTAATTTTCCAGGTATTGATAAACACATAATGAATTAAAAATTTAAAGATTCAATATTTAAAATTGTAAGTCCTTGATCCCTTCCCACTTGTCATTCCTGTGACAACAGGAATCTCTTAATTATTTTCTCAATTACTATTGGACCTTAACCATTCATACCATTGCTCCATACCTTCTCCTGTGGTTGCTGAAACCTCAAAGAATTGTAAATTTGGATTTACCTGCAAGGCATATTCTTTGGTCTTTTCAACATCAAAATTCAAATAGGGTAAAAGATCTATTTTATTAATGATACAAACATTCGAACTGTAAAACATATCAGGGTATTTGATTGGTTTATCTTCGCCTTCTGTAGTACTGATGATCACCACTCTTTTATCTTCACCAAGATCAAACATAGATGGACAAACCAGATTTCCGACATTCTCAATCATTAAAATGGAATTATCTTTTATATCCAATTTTTTTACTGCATCATAAACCATATCACTTTCCAAATGACAGCCTTTTCCAGTATTTATCTGTATTACAGGTATTTGTAAAGCATCAATTCTATTGGCATCATTTAAGGTTTGTTGATCCCCTTCAATAACATAAAAATCCATTTTATCTTTTAGATCGGATAGAGTCTTTTCTAAAATTGATGTTTTACCAGACCCTGGTGAACTCACCAAATTAATAGTAAATATATTCTTTGCATCAAAATAGCCTCTGTTTCTTGCAGCCATCACATCATTATGCTGTAAAATATCTTTTTCAACCTCTACTATTGTTTTGTGATGGTGATCATGAGAATGGTCATGCTTATGCGTATGGTCATGAG
The DNA here is from genome assembly GCA_030590765.1 of Flavobacteriaceae bacterium. Lineage (GTDB taxonomy): Bacteria > Bacteroidota > Bacteroidia > Flavobacteriales > Flavobacteriaceae > Lutimonas. The sequence continues at coordinate 2,445 of JAUVCP010000194.1, forward strand.
AGTGATCATGTGGATGATCATGATGGTGATGATCATGGCCATCATGCTGATGAACTTTAATTTCTCTCGGACTTAGTATACTTACTTTGTTATCATCGCTTCCGCAACCACAGGTACCGCACATAATTATTACTTTTATGATCCAAAGATAGGAAATTAGAAATTAGAAATTATAGGTTTTAGTTACCAAATTCCTGATTTGAAACCTGCATTACAGAAGGAAGCAATGATATGTTTTCTATAAAATATTTTTTTGCTTTTTTAAAATGAAGTTTTGCTTTGTCAGTAAGTCCAATTTCAAGATCCCATTGAACTCCTTCAATTCCTAAAATATAGGCTTTTGGCTGATGCTTGTATAAATCTTTTGCTAAATGCAAAATAGTTTCAGGAGCCAGTTCGTGGGTGCTATAACCATATTTGGAAGAGGGTTTGCATTTTTTTAAATAAAAACCTTTTGCCACGTTGCTTTTTACTGCATCTACAAAAATTACTGTATCATAATTACAAATTAATTCTGCATCTTCAATTTGTAATTGATATCGATACTCCAGATCCAGATGATTAAATTGTTTTTCTTTTAAATGATCTAAAAACAACCAACCAAGTCCGTCATCTTGTCTGCCAACATTTCCTATTCCAAAAACAATAGTTTTATTTTTTTTCATTTAACGGTTGATTTTTCTTGCCAGTAGATTGCCACAGTCGTACCTCCTTCGCAAAAACGAACTCATCTAATATCTTCAACTTCTTTTTAGATCTATTAAATTACCTAAGTGATCACGCAGAGAAATTTCCAAAGGCATTTGTCCGATTGCATGGGTTGCACAACTTAAACAAGGATCGTATGCCCTTATAGCAACTTCTACCTGGTTCATCATACTTTCGGTAATTTTTGCTTTTCCATCCATCACATTATTAGCAACCCAATTAACGGCCTTATTCATAGGTTCATTATTATGTGTGGTTGAAACAATTAAATTGCATCGGGTAATTCTATCTTTATCATCTACTTCATAATGATGAATTAATGTACCACGAGGTGCTTCAATAATACCAACACCTTCTTTACGTCGTTTTCCTTTCCTTACTAGGTCATTACTTAAAATATCATCATCTTCCAGTAACTCTTTGATCATTTCAGCACAATGTAAAATTTCAATTAACCTTGCCCAATGGGTATACATGGTTTTATTATTGGTTTTACCATTGGTTGCAGCCATAAAAGCAAGTCTTTCAAAAGCTGCCAATGGTGTTGAAATTCCTTCACATACATTTAGTCGAGCTAGCGGTCCAACCCTATTCCACCCTTTTTCTCTGCCCAAATGTTTCAAATATGGAAATTTAAGATATGTCCATTTTTCTACTCCTTCATAAAAATAATTTTGGTAATCATCATTTTCAATATCATTCAAAGTAATATTTCCATAAGCATCTATTGCTCTTAAATTACCATCATATAATTCTAAAAAGCCATTCTTCTTATTCACCAAACCTAAGTGACCGGAAGGATATTCAGCAAATGTATCCAGCCAGTTTGAATTTTTAGAATGATAGATTTTAATAAAATCTATCATTTCTTTTGACCATTCGATCATTGCCTCAATAGATGGAATATTTTTTCCGTTCAAAAAGTAATCTCTTTCTTTAGCTGTTACTTTTTTATGTACTCCACCAGGTGATGCCGAAATGCCATGGATACGTTTCCCTGCTATCATTTTGATTATTTCCTGACCAAATTTTCGCATTAGAATTCCTTTTTTAGCCAGTTCAGGATATTCCATTGCAACACCTATCACATTTCTTTTGGCTGGTGCTGCATCAAATCCAAAAAGAAGATCAGGCGAAGCCAAGTAGAAAAAATGCAAAGCATGGGACTGAAATATTTGTCCGAAATGCAACAATTTTCTAATCTTTTGTGTAGGAACTGAAAGGTCTTCAGGTTCTAAACCAACAATTTGATCTATCGCTTTAGCAGCAGCTAAATGGTGACTTACCGGGCAAATTCCGCATAAGCGTTGCACCAAAACAGGAGCTTCCCAATAGGGATGGCCTTGGATAAACCGTTCAAATCCTCTAAATTCAACAATATGAAAAAATGAATCTTTTACTTTATTATTTTCATCTAAGTTGATGGTAACTTTACCATGCCCTTCTACTCTTGTTACGGGGTCAATTACAATTTTATTACTCATAATCAATAAGTTTAATCGTATTTAAATTCTTCATGTTCAATAGGAAACTCTTTACCTAATAATATACTTTTAACTACTTTCCAGATATGGTTAGCATTAGGAGGGCAACCCGGGATGTAATAATCAATTTTTACTACTTCACTGCAAGGGTAAACATTGTTTAAAAGTTTTGGAATATCATCATGGTTCGGAATTACATTTGCTCCAATTTCACTTGTAACACCATGAATATAAGCTTCTTCCAAACATTCTTTTAGCGGAACAAAATTTCGCATTGCAGGAATTCCTCCCATAATGGCACATTCACCAAAACCAATTAAAATATCACATTTTTTTCGGAACTCTTTTAGTACTTCCACATTTTCAGAATTGGCACAACCACCTTCTATCAAACCTACATGGCATCGTTTGCTAAAGTTTTTAATATCCGTTATCGGAGATTTATTAAACTCAACTATTTCAAAAATGTCCAATATATCCAAATCAATATCTAAAAGGGACATATGGCAACCAAAGCATCCGGCAAGAGAAGTAGTGGCAACAATAAACTTTTCATCTTCATTCAATTCTATAATTTTCTTATTTTTTTCAATTGCTTTCTTGGTATTACCCAACAGATCATACTTTCTTTCCCCAAAAGGTTCTTCGAAGATCATTCCTTTTACAAGAATTGCTCCAACCGGACATAGATTCAAAGCGTGAATGGCTTGTGCTTCTGT
>JAUVCP010000039.1 GCA_030590765.1 Flavobacteriaceae bacterium
GTCAGAACTATTACGATATATGCTTTATCGAACGAATGATGACTTTGTTAAGTTAAATAATGAGTTGGATTATATTCAGAATTATTTAAAGTTGCAAAGACTTAGAATTGCTAATAATGAAAATGTAACTTTAAATATTCACGGCAATATTACAAATCAAAAAATAAGACCTTTACTTCTTATTTCATTTATTGAAAATGCATTTAAATATGGAACAGATTTTAAAGGAAACACAATGGTTGATATAGATATTTATGTTAACGAAAATGAATTTAAATTCAACTGTATTAATTTGATTGGTAATTCAAAAAAAGAGGATGGTAATTCGGGTATAGGAATTAAAAACACAAAAGAAAGATTAGAATTATTGTATCCCGAAAAACATGAACTAATTGTTGAAAACGATGGGGAGTACTTTAAGTTATTCTTAACTTTAAATTTAGATTAAATGCGCTGTGTAATTATAGATGATGAACCTTTAGCGATTGATGTAATAGAAAATTATGTTAATCAAGTTGGCGGATTGGAAATTGTTGCTAAATGTACTAATCCTTTAGAAGCAATTACAATTTTAAATAAAAAACAGGTAGATTTAATTTTTTTAGATATTGAAATGCCTAATCTAACCGGAATAGAACTGGTTAAAACCTTAGATAATATTCCTCAATTTATTTTTACTACTGCTTACCCTCAATATGCTTTGGAGGGTTTTGATTTGAATGCGACAGATTATTTGGTTAAACCAATTCCGTTTAATAGGTTTTTAAAAGCTATTTCTAGGGCTAAAGAAAAGTATGAACTTGAAAACTCATCTTTTAACCATCTAAAACCATTGCAGCCTGAACAAAGAGAGGTGAAAAATGATTTTATTTTTGTAAAGTCAGAATACGATAATGTAAAGATAAATACTAAAGATATTAAGTATATTCAAGGGCTTAAGGACTATATTAAAATATATATTGTAGATTCAAATAAAGCAATCTTAACACTTTCGAGTTTTAAGGATATACAGGATAAACTCCCTGCTAGTCAATTTATAAGAGTCCATCGGTCATATATTGTTAATACTTCATTTATCAAATCTGTTCAAAAAACAAAAATTATAATCGATGATATTCGTATTCCGATTGGCGAAACCTACAAAGATGAGGTTTTAAAGCGGCTGGGGGTTTAAACATCATTTTTACTTTTACTTTTTTTATCTAAAATAATTGGGCTTATTTATAAAAAAATCTTCTTTCAACAAAATTACTGTAGACTATTAAAGTTTAAATATGCATGAATAGATTTATAATATCACTTATCATAATACTTTTTTCGCTTGCTGCAAGTGCGCAGCAAAAAAATACTATTAGCGGGACTATTACTGATGCTGCAACTGGAGAAACATTAATTGGAGCTACAATATTGATTAAAGAATTACCTCACACGGGAACCACCTGTAACGATTATGGTTATTATTCAATTACCTTACCAGAAGGACAATATACTTTAGAGGTTAGTTTTATAAGTTTTATAAAAGTTGTTAGATCGGTAAATCTGAATAAAAATAAAAAAATTAATATAAAACTTGAAGATGACACAAGTGTTCTTGATGAAGTTGTAATCAGTACCGAAAAGAAAAATGAGAATATAGTATCAGAAAAGATGGGTGTAGAACAAATGAAGATCAGAGATATTAAAAAAATTCCAGTTTTGTTTGGTGAGCAGGATATTATTAAAACCCTTGCTTTGACTCCAGGTGTTAAAACTACCGGAAACGGTAACGGAGGCATGTTTGTAAGGGGTGGAAATAATTCTCAAAACCTTATACTTTTAGATGAAGCAACAGTATATAATTCAAGCCACCTTATGGGATTTTTCTCTACCTTTAACAGCGATGCTATTAAGGATCTAACACTTTATAAAGGGACAGCTCCAGCAGAATATGGAGGTAGAACTTCTTCGGTTATGGATATCAAAATGAATGAAGGCAATAATCAAAGTTATCATGTTAGTGGTGGTATAGGTATAATTTCTTCTAAATTGAATATTGAAGGTCCTATTATAAAAGATAAAGGATCATTCTTAGTAAACGGTCGCCGTACTTATGCCGATTTATTCTTAAGGTTGTCAAAAGATGATAATATTAATAAAAACAAATTGTATTTCTATGATCTTAATGCAAAGGCAAATTACAAGATCAATGACAATAATCGAATTTTTATTTCGGGATATTTTGGAAGAGATGAGGTGTCGTTTCAGGAAAAATTTGGAATAGACTGGGGTAATGTTACAGGTACTTTAAGATGGAATCATATTTGGAACAATAAACTGTTTAGTAATACCTCGTTAATTTATTCTGATTATGATTATAAAGTTGCTATTACCGAAGGGGACGATGATTTTAGTTTGACCTCGGTAATTAAGAACTGGAATTTAAAACAAGATTTTCAGTATTATTTGAATAATAAAAACACTTTTACTTTTGGCTTTAACCTTCAATATCAAACAATAACACCAGGACAAATAGATGTATCAGAAGGCTCTAATATTATTCCTGTTGAACTTGAAGATAGATTTGCATTGGATAATGCATTGTTCTTTAGCAATGATTGGAAACCCAATAATAAATTAAAAATTACTTATGGATTACGATTAAGTTCTTTCAATTTACTCGGTCCGGGTAATTTTTACTCTTATAATGATGATGGTAAAGTTACCGATACTATAGCCTATAAATCAAGGGAAGTTGTGAAAACCTATTTAAATTTAGAGCCTCGAATAAATGCAGCCTATATTTTAAATGAATCAACATCAATAAAGGCATCCTATACTAGAAACACACAGAACCTACATCTTATACAAAACTCAAATTCATCTACTCCAACTGATATATGGATCTCATCGAGTAATAATATCAAACCAGAGATAAGTGATCAGGTAGCTATTGGGTATTTTAAGAATTTTAAAAATAACGAATACCAGTTTTCTGGTGAATTGTATTATCGCTGGATGCAAAACCAAATCGATCTGAAAAACGGTGCCGAAATAAGAGCAAATGAATTTATTGAAGGAGAATTGCTTTTTGGGTCTGGTAGATCATACGGAATGGAATTGATGCTAAAAAGAAAATACAAAAAATTAAATGGATGGATATCTTATACTTTGTCAAGAACTGAAAGGCAAATAGAAGGGATAAACGATAATAATTGGTATCCGGCAAGACAAGATGCTACACATGATATTTCGGTTGTAGGTATTTATGACCACAGTAATAAATGGAGTTTTTCGGCAACATGGGTCTACAATACCGGTAATGCAGTAACTTTTCCGAGTGGTAAATATGAAATTGACGGTGGTGTTGAATTCTATTATACAGAAAGAAACGGATACAGAATGCCAGCATATCACAGGTTAGATCTGGCCGCAACCAAATATATCAAAAGATCTGATAAGTTTGAAAGCAGTTTGAGTTTTTCATTGTACAATGCTTACGGAAGAAAAAATGCATACGCAATTGATTTTGAAACTGACGCTGATGATTCATCAAGAACAATCGCAGTAAAAACATATTTATTCACTTTTATACCTTCCATATCGTATAATTTTAAATTTTAGTATGATGAAAACATTTCCATATAATAAATTTTTATCTATAGCTGTTATAGTAGTTTTTTTAGCTTCCTGTACCGAAGAAATTGTTGTGAATTTAAATTCTTCAGATTCGCAGATTGTTATTGAAGGAAACGTGTCTTCTGATGGAGAATTTTCAATAATTAAGATATCAAAATCTGTTGATTTTAATGAAAGTAATGATTTTCCTAAGGTTGAGGGAGCCCTTGTGACACTTGGGGATAATCTTGGAAATTTAGAAATTTTAAATGAAACATCATCAGGTGTTTATTCAACTTCATCATTATTAGGTGTAATAGATAGAACCTATTTTTTAACTGTTGATACAGGAGGAAACACCTTTACATCCACGTCAGTTTTACCTAAGCAAGTTGATTTTGGATCATTAGAAATCGAAGAAAGTGAAACGGGAGGAGGTGGGCCTGTTGGTGAAGAAGAAAGTTCAAATTATGATGTATTTGTAACATATAGTGATCCAGAAGGTGAAAAGAACTTTTATCGCTTTATAGAAATAGTTAATGATAAAAAAGAAGGAGTTTATGTTTTTGATGATCGACTATCAGACGGTCTCAAAGTAAAGCAAAATTTGAGAAGAAGAGGTCGGGATTATAAACCAAATGATTCTGTTCAAATAATAATGCAATGTATTGATGAAAATGTATATAATTACTTTTCAAGTTTTGGTACTACTGAAGGCAATCCTTTAAACACATCAACCCCTGCAAATCCAAATACAAATATTAAAGGAGCTGTTTTAGGTTATTTTAGTGCTCATACTGTTGAAGCAAAACAAGAAAAAATCAACTAAACTGTTTACAATTACAAGTTTAGTCTTTTATATATAATTCTGATATTATGTACATTAATGTACATAATTAATGTTATTCATAAAATGGTTCAATCAAATTTTTTCAGAGTCTGTCTATACATTTTACCTGTTTGTATATCATATTTTTAAAAGTTTTTTATTGGTGGTAAATTTGTTCTATAAATTAATTAATATTTTTTCTTTTAAACTACCAGCTTACAATGTGCCTGTTATCGACAGTAGTCAAACAAGCGAAGAAACCTATGATGAAGGTGAAAAACCAAGTAATATTGATAGAATGTAGGTTTTGAGTTGTTAAGGGGATGAAAGGTTGAGTTTTTTTAAAGTTTAATTCCAACTTATTGGTTAAACAATTTAAATTACCTTTTACTTTAAATTGAAATTAACTCAACCTTTTTTAAACCAAATTGCTCCATACAAGTCAAACTATAAATCCTAAAATTATGAATACAAGAATTTTTTTTACATTAAGTCTTATTCTTTTAACAAGCTATTTAACTACTGCACAAAATTTTCAGGGCAAAGCGTATTATGCTTCAAAATCGAATTACGATATAGACTTGAGTAACGGAGAGATGCCTCAAGAAATAAAGGATAGAATAAAACAGCGCATGAAAAGTATGTCTTCAAAAAGCTTTATTCTTGAATTTAATAACGATGTTTCACTTTATACCGAAGAAGAGAGATTAGAACAAGCAAATCAACAAGGATTTGGAGGTATGAGAATGATATTAAGTGGTCAAGATGACGGGAATTATTATAAAAATATTTCAGAAAAAAAATACACAAATCAAAAAGACCTCTACGGTAAAATTTTTCTTGTAAAAGATTCTTTAAAGCAATTTGACTGGAAACTTGAAAACGATATAAAAACCATTGGTAATTATACTTGTTTTAAAGCTACTACTGCCATAGTTAGTTACAAACCAAAACTTCCATTTAATCGAAATTCTGATGAGAAAGAGGAAGATGAAAAAGAGGAGTCTGAGCCTGAAATTATACTTGTTACAGCTTGGTATACATTAGATATTCCTATTAAACAAGGCCCTGGTAGGTTTTGGGGTTTGCCCGGTTTAATTTTAGAGGTTCATACAGAAAACAATGTTTTATTATGTACAAAGATTCAATTAGAAAGAGGGAATAAAAAAACAGTTACACAACCAAAAAAAGGAAAAGTTGTTAATCAGGATGAATACAACAAGATTAATAAAGATAAACAAAAAGAATTACAAGAAAGTTTTAGAAACAGAAGAGGTTCAGGTGGAAGGTTTAGAAATTAAAAAATGAATTTATATATATTTAAATATCGACTGTCAATCTTTTTTCTTGCAGTATCATCTTTTGTTTTTTCACAAGATGTTAAATTTTCAGGTACTGTAACAGATAGTTTAGGAAGGCCATTAGAGTTGGCAAACGTAATTGCCTTAAATAAATTTACAAACAAACTGGCATCTTATTCTATCACTAATAATAAAGGTGAATATAAAATCAATTTAACTTCACAAAACACCTACAGCCTAAAAGTTAGTTTTGTTGGTTATCAATCCATTAATTACGAAATTGATATTCCTGAAAAGAGTGACGATATTACAAAAGATTTTGCGATGTATGATGATAAATCAATTTTAGACGAAGTTACTTTGACATACGAAATGCCAGTAACCATTAAAGGAGACACTATTGTTTATAATGCAGATTCATTTAATACCGGAACAGAAAAAAAATTAAAAGATGTATTGCAAAATTTACCGGGTATAGAAATTAATGATCTAGGGCAAATTGAAGTCGAAGGTAAACAAGTGAAAAAAATAATGGTAGAAGGGAAAGATTTTTTTGATGGAGATTCAAAATTGGCAATAGAAAATATTCCTTCTGATGCAATTGACAAAGTAGAAGTTTTAAAAAATTATAGTGAGATTAATCAACTTAGCGGTATTACGAATAATGAAGATGATATAGCAATCAATATCAAATTAAAAGAAGGTAAAAAAGAGTTTTGGTTCGGGCAGGTTTCTGCCGGTGGTGATTTAGATAAACACTATATAGTAAACCCTAAACTATTTTTTTACAGTCCCGAAAAGAGTATCAACATCATTTCAAATATTAACAATATTGGAGAAATATCGTTTGACAGACGCGATTATTTTAAATTTACAGGTGGTTTTAGAAACCTTTCAAGTGGTTCAGGTACTTCTTTAGATCTTTCTACAGGTTCTGATGATTTGGGATTTACAATGTTAAAAGATAATAAGGCAAATGAAATTATTTCAAAATTCGGTGCTGCAAACTTTAGTTATTCTCCAAATGAAAAATGGAATATGAGTGGTTTTTTTATTTTTTCAGATACAGATACTGAACTATTGGAAATTACTACAAAAAATTATGTTGACGGGGCCAAAGAATTTTTAGAAACAAAATCTGATCAGGATAATACTTTAGCCTTAGCCAAATTTAGTTCTTCGTACAATCCAAATATTAATTTCCAGTTAGATTACGATATTTTAGTAAAATTATCAGACCAAAAAGAAAATAGCGAATTACTATCTTCCTTTGCAGATGTTGAGAATAAAATAAAAACATTATCAAAAGATAATCCTTTTTCTATCAACCAAAATCTGAATACGTATCTTACTTTGAATGAAAAAAATATTTTTGCAGGTAAATTCCAATATTTACTTTCAGAAGAAGTACCATTTTACAACGCCACTTTTTTAGGATTAGGAGTTGATCCTAGCCCTAATGAATTACCATTTTCAACCATTTTTCCTTATGATACTAATCAGGAGGATTATAGTGTCAATCAAAATAAAACTATTAAAACCAATAAGTTTGAAGGAAAAATTGATTACTATTTTTTATTAAATAACAAGAGCCATTTAAATTTTACCGTTGGAGGCATAATTAGTGAAGAAAAATTGAACACTAATATATTTCAAATATTGGATGATGACAGTGCATATGATTTTACCGAACCTGAATTTAATAATGATATAACTTATAATTTTACTGATATTTTTTTTGGTTTACATTATAAATTTGTTTTAGGAAAATTTACATTTGATCCGGGTTTGAGTGTTCATAATTATAACACAAAAAATAAACAGTTTGGTACTACTAAAGAGGATAATGAAACTAAATTCCTTCCTGATTTTTATGTAAACTATAAATTTAAAGCTTCAGAAAATTTACGTTTTACTTATGCAATGACCACGCATTATCCGAGTATCACTAAATTGGCTGAAGCTTATGTTTTTAATAATTATAATTCATTATTTTTAGGAAACAGAACTATTAAAAACGGACTGTATCAAAATTATAAATTGTTCTATTCAAGTTTTAGCCTGTTTAATTTTACTAATGTATCAGCTTCTATAAATTATTCAAAAAAGAAAGATGCCATAAAAAACAAAGTATATTTTGAAGAAATAAATAGGGTTTCAACACCAGTCAATTCACCCTTTGAAGATGAGTCAATATCAGGGAATGCTCGCTGGCAAAGAACTTTTGGAAAGTATAAAGTATCTCTTAGAGGGAATTTTGCATGGTCAAATTATTATAATTTGGTTAATGATGATATAAATGAATCAAATGAAATAAGACAGGATTATACAGCTAGTGTTTCCACAAATTTCAGAAAAGGACCAAATTTTGAAGTGGGCTACAAGTGGATGAAAAATGACTATGATTACGGCACATCTGAAGGAGCTTATTATACAAACAAACCATTTGCCAGAATGGATGTTAAATTTTTAAAAGATTTTATGTTTAATGTAGATTATAGCTATTATAATTATTCTGATGGAGATAATACCCTAAACACATATTCATTTTTAGATGCTGATTTAACTTACCAAAAAACAAACAGCAAATGGGAATTTAAATTAGGGTTAACCAACATACTTGATACAGAATCTATAAATCAAGATAGTTTTAACGAATTATTTATAAGCACAACTGAATACTTTGTTCAACCTCGTTATGCTGTATTTATTGTGAAATATAATTTATAAGTTATAGAAAAGTATAGATTTCTATATATTTGAATCAAACCATCATCAATTTCAGTTTAATATATAGTAAAAAAGAGATAATTCGCCTTAAAATTAATTTCTATTTTCCGATACAGAAAGTAATTATAGTTGAGAATCAGTTATTTATATGGTGCGGGCAACAAATAGGCAACAGCTTTACTGGATAAAAGGAAGAAAAAAACAAATAAGAGTAGATTATAGATTTACTTTATTATTTGACATTAATAATTCAGATAATACTTTTCCTAATTGAAAGTCATTTTTTGACTCACATAATTATCATCAGTTATTTATTTTTATCCGCTTGTATTTAATTTTTCAAACGTTTTAACTGATTCTATAAATAACTCCCAAAAGTCCAAATGAAACTGATAACTATTATTTTTTACCAATATTTCATGTTCTGTAAGCATTTCTTTTTCGTTAGGATGAAATTTCCTATTTTTTGAGTCCGGATCATGAAGATAAAAGAATTCCGGGTGAAATTGCGGAGCAATAACATTTGGGTATTTCTTATGAATTAGCATCTCTATCACTTTTCCATCCATGGAAGTAGCTGCCACTTTAATATCTTTTCCTAAGTTTTTAACTGCCTGGTGGTGACTACTTGCAACTATAGGATTGAATTCATTTTTTAGCTTAAGTTTTTTTCTTAACTCTTTATTGATAATTTTTACATGATGAAAATTGTGATTATTAATCTCTGCTTCCGGATAAAGAAGTTTGTTGTAGTTTTTATGCATTTGATCTGTACCAAGATTTATTACATCTTCTACATAATTAAGCCCATAAATATCTGAAGGTATATCTTGATACATATCTCCACCGGTTGCAACATTCATGGTTTGCATACCAAGGCATATTCCCATCACGGGATAATTTGGTTTTTCTTCTAAAAAATTATTAAAATCACCATTTTGATTTCCTCCTAATAAATGAAAAAGGAAACTTAATTCAAACAAATGTCTATTGGGAGTTTTAATTCCAACGGTTAGATTTGTCTTTTGCCCATAATAAACCGGAGGAATATCCCATCCACCAAAAAATATAATACCATCAGAATTTTGGAATACATCCCGAAAATCATCTGTACATTCATTTTTTTTATAAATATTGTCGATATCTAGGTTGCCATATATCTCCTTAAATTTTATACATTTTATATTGTTTTCTTTGACAAACTTTTTGGCTTCGCTATATTTTATTTCACTTTTGGTGTAAAAAACAGCGAGATATTCAATGCCTTTAGCATTGATAACACCATTCTTAGTCATATATGCTATAGACTTTAAATAAAACACATCCGGATTGATAAGAACAATTTTTATTTTTTCGGTGTTGTCTTTATCCGTATTGTTAACGGGAATTATTGGAGCTGAATATGATTTTCCAATTATAAATAATATTGAAAAAAGAAGTACAATTCTTTTCATAAGTTATTGATTTTATACGAATTTACTAAATATAATTGAGCTGTATAAAAAAAGTGCTTAACAAACAAAGAAAAGGTACTTATTTGCCGATACAGAAAGTAATTATTATTGATAATCAAATACTTACGGGGCGAAGGCAACAAATAGGCTACATATTTCAGTGATAAAAATCTAAAAAAGACAAATAAGAATAGATTAGGTTAAGCATTTCACTAGGCAGTGTTTACAAAAACCACAATTTATCTTTTCCATAACTAGGTATATCTGTTCCTTTAAAATTGGGTACAATTTCTGCTAACATTTCTGGATATTTGATAGTTACTGGTACATTTTGTTGTCGTAACGATTTCCAGTATAATCGGCTGAATTGATACACTTGTTCAATTAGTAATTTATTTGTCTTTACATCATCTAAGGCTCCCTCTGTAGGACTTGAAATTGTCAATTTGATTGGAAAAGAATAACTTTCACCATAAGGATATTTTATATCATTGCTATATCTACTATTATTAAATAATAAATATTGATTCCATCCAATTTTTATAAATGTACCGCTCTGGGGCATTAGTTTTCCATGCCAATCAGTATCAAAAGCAATAATATCTTCTGAGTCAGTTTTATTAATATTTACAATATAAAGAGGACATCCCAATTCTAATCTATTCATCTTATTAATAATAGGATCTATCTCTTTTTTACTCATTTCTTTGTAAAAATGAATAACTACTTTATCAGGATT
>JAUVCP010000357.1 GCA_030590765.1 Flavobacteriaceae bacterium
TCTTCTAATCTGGTAATCAGCCGGAGTTTGATCGATTTCAACCAATTCATCACCGGTAGAGATCAACATCACTTTCGGATTTCTAGCAACTTGTACAGTGTTTTTTCCTACAGTTGCCAATACTCCAATTTCAGCAGCAGAAATAATCGTGTTTTTTGATATTAAAAATTCTTCTTTTTTTCTATCCAATCCTTTGCGATGGATGTTTTGAAAATATTTGATATCATTCGTGTTTACTTTTGCAACACCATTTTTAATCTCCACCAATTCATATGGAATTACCGCTTCTGAATTTACCGGAGCCATGGCCCCCGTCATTACTTCAATACAATTATTTGGATCTTCCAATGTCAATTGTGGACTCCCAGCTGCCTGAACTCCTTCAATTTTAAATTGTCGAATTCCTTTATTAAAAGGCTCTACCGTGATAGCAATACCATCCATACTTGCACGGTGAAATGGAGGGAAATCTCTATCGGCTACTATTTCTTCTTTTAAAATTCTACCAATAGAATCTTTAAAATCAATTTTTTCAACACCAAAATCTTCTGTTTGGGTTAAAATTATTTCAAGTGCTTTTTCTGATGTGATCATTTTTATTAATTCAAAATTTAAGATTCAAAATTGAAAAATCATATCCTAATGTTTGACTTATTATTTGATAATTTGCAATTCATCATTAATAACTCATCATTCATAATTATCTTACCCTCCGATAGTTGACATACTTTCGGAAACATTTTTATCTTTCCTGTTAGCTTCTGCAACAAATCCATTCTTTGGTTTTTGTTGCACAGTATCAATAAATAATTGAGTAATCTCCTCATCACTTGCCCCTTTTCGAATAAAATCTCTCAGATTAAAAACGCCATCATCAAACAAGCAATTCTTAAACATACCGGTTGCCGTAATTCTTATTCGATTACAATCACCACAAATTGTACGGGTAAATGCAGGAATTATTCCAAAAGAACCTTTGTAATTATCAATTCTAAAATTTTTCGAAGTTGATGATTTTTTATCAACCAATGGAATAATTTTTTTATATGTATTTTCTATTTCGGCATAGATCTTATCTAAATTCCAAACCTCGTCTGTAACTCTTAGTCCTTTTCCGTTAAACGGCATTTCTTCAATAAACCGAACTGCAATATCTTTATCTTTTGTCAACTCAATAAAATCAATAATTTCATCGGTATTTACTCCTGGTTGAATTACAACATTGAGTTTTACCTCTAGTTTACTTGCCAGTAATTTTTCAAAAGTAAGGTACGTTTCTTCAAAAAGATCTCTGCGTGTAATTTGTTTGAACTTATCCGCTTGAAGTGTATCTAAACTTAAATTAATCTTTTTTATGCCAATTTTTTCCAGTTCAGGGATATATTTAGAGATCAAAGCACCGTTGGTAGTGATATTGATCTCGTCTAAATGATCATTAAAAGAAAGAGACTCTAAAAACTTTACAAAATCTTTTCTAACAAAGGGTTCCCCTCCGGTAAGGCGAACTTTATTCACCCCTAATTCACTTAAAATACGGGTGATTCGATACATTTCTTTGTAAGTAAGTAATTCTTGCCTGTCAACAATATCAATTCCATGAGCAGGCATACAATACTGACAACGTAAATTACACCGGTCTGTAATAGCCAGTCGCAAGTAGGAAATTTGCCTTCCAAATTTATCGGTTAACCTTTTCATTTTAAATCCATATAAATAAGTTGGCAAATTTACAAAATTAAAAAATAAAGAAAATATGATGAATGTTATCTAATGTGGCAGTTTATACTTTACAGCTTGATATAAAAAAGCTCCCAAATGTGCACCAAAAAGAACTACCAAAATAGCAACAACACCTTTACCTAACAAAATATACATTGGTCCGGGACATACACCTCCTAAGGCCCAACCCAAACCAAATATGGTTCCGCCAAGTAAATTACGCCAAAGCCCTTTCTTTTTGTCAGCTACAAGGATCACTTTCCCTTGATAGGTTTTGAGTGTTTCTCTTTTGAAAAAATACATAATAAAAATACCTATTACAACCGCAGAGCCGATAACTCCATACATATGAAATGATTGCAATTTAAACATTTCATAAATTCGGTACCAGGAGATCACTTCGGCTTTACTCAGAGTAATTCCGAAAATAAGTCCAACCAGCAAATATTTAAAGTATTTCATTATAAAGTGAGTATATAAGGTAATATTAACCAGGTCATGATCAATCCACCAATAAAAAATCCGGCAACGGCAATTAAAGATTCCAATGATAAATTACTTAAGCCCACAATTCCGTGACCCGAAGTACAACCACTTGCATATCGTGAGCCAAATCCAACTAAAATTCCGGCAACTATCAATATTAAAAATCCTCTTAAAGTAAATATGGCATCTATGCTAAAAATCTCATCCGGTAAGTATGATGAACCTGCATTTGCTATTCCTAATTCAGAAAGATCCTGAACCGTTTGTGGATTTAAAGCGATGGTTTGGTTTGGAGTTAACCATTGGTTACTAATAAAACCGCCTAAGATCAAACCAAGAACAAAAACCAGATTCCATTTATTCTTTTTCCAGTCAAACTTAAAAAAATCAACCCATTTTCCAGCTCCACTCATAGCACAAACAGTTTCCAAATTTGATGAAACACCAAACTTTTTCCCGAAGAAAAACATGAGATACATTGAAAGAGCAATCATAGACCCGGCAACATACCACGGCCATGGCTGTAAAAAAAAGTCCATAAATAGATAGTTATTTTATAAATATAGGTTATAAAAAAATAGAAATTGTAACAATTATCACGTAATTAATTTAAAACAAGATGATATTAGTACACTAAAACCTCAATCCTGTTTCTGTAAAGTTTAATTTTCCCTTCGTTTTCCAATTGTTTTAAAAGTCTGGAAACCACAACTCTTGAAGTATTTAGATCAATAGCTATTTCCTGATGTGTGGTATTTAAAGTGGGGCTTCGCATAATTTTCACCTTATCTGTAAGGTATTTATATAAGCGTTGATCCATTTTCATAAATGCCAGATTATCAATAGCTTCTAGCATTTCATTTAATC
>JAUVCP010000289.1 GCA_030590765.1 Flavobacteriaceae bacterium
AATTATATATTGGAGCCCGGAATTGTTTCTGACAGAACGGATGGAAAACTGGTACATTTAGATGGAGTAAATTTTAGTCTTGCATGGTGTTTGAATGATATAGCCAATAAATATTCAGATTATAAACATCTTAAAAAGAATGCTATTGAGCATATTAATTATTCATTACCAAATATTGTTGATGGAAATTATGAAGGAGGTCACTGGTTGAGTTCCTTTGCTATCTATGCTTTGAATTCTATAGAAGATTAATGAAAAACTGGTTTAAAAATATTGGACCTGCCACTTTAATTGCTGCTGCTTTTATCGGTCCTGGAACGGTGACCCTTTGCAGTATTGCAGGAGTTGAGTTTGGTTATCATTTGCTTTGGGCCATGTTATTATCTGTTATTGCTACCATTGTATTGCAGGAAATGGCGGCCAGATTGGGAATTATAACACAAAAAGGATTGTCTGAGGTATTGAGAAATGAAATAAAAAATCCTTTTTTTAGAGTTTTTTCAATGGTTTTGGTAATATCAGCAATAGTTGTTGGTAATGCTGCATACGAAGCTGGAAATATAAGTGGAGGTGTACTTGGCCTATCAGCTTTAATACCCAATTCAAATTTCAAAATAGAATCCTTTACTTTAAATTATTTAAATTTTGTCATAGGTTTTTTGGCATTTGTCATCCTTTATATCAGTAATTATAAAATTTTAGAAAAAATATTGGTTATACTGGTAGTTTTGATGAGTTTTTCTTTTGTAATAACGGCAGCAATTACAAAACCTGATCTAATTGAGATCATCAAAGGATTTTTTATTCCTAAAGTTCCAAAGGACAGTTTATTGACTATTATTGGTTTGATAGGTACAACTGTTGTTCCATACAATCTTTTTTTACATGCATCTCTGGCTAAGGAGAAATGGTTGACCAAAGAGGATCTGCCGCTGGCAAGGAAAGATACATTTATTGCCGTGATACTCGGTGGAATTGTATCCATGGCAATTATTATTTCTGCTTCAGCATCTAATTTAACATCTGTTCACAATGCTATGGATCTGGCGAAAGGGTTAGAACCTCTTTATGGTAATGCAGCAAAGTATTTTCTTGCCATAGGTTTGTTTGCTGCAGGGATAACATCTGCAATTACAGCTCCTTTAGCTGCAGCTTTTGTGGTAAAAGGTATGATGGGCTGGAAAAGTGGATTGAAATCAAAAAGGTTTAAAGCCGTGTGGATGTTCATTTTATTATTGGGAGTGCTGTTTGCATCATTAAATATCAAACCAATCGAAATTATCAAATTTGCACAAATTACTAATGGACTGCTATTACCAATAATTAGTGCTTTTTTACTTTGGATAATGAATAAAAAGGATGTTTTAGGGAAATATACCAATAATGTCATTCAAAATATTTTTGGATTTGTTATCTTAGGACTCGCAATTTTTTTAGGATTAAAAAGTATTTGGAAGGTGTTAGAAACATTTTAAGATAGTGAGATGGATATCAATTGTGATCTGGGGGAAGGTTTAGCAAATGATGCGCAAATTATGCCATATATTAGTTCGTGCAATATTGCCTGTGGAGGTCATGCAGGTGATAAAAACCTGATGAAAACAACTGTTCTTTTAGCTAAAAAACACAATGTAAAAATTGGGGCACATCCTTCATTTGTAGATAGGGAAAATTTTGGCAGAAAAGAAATGTATGTTCCAAAAAGCAAATTGATAGATCAGATTGTTAATCAGATATCAAAACTAAAAGAGATCACAGAAAAGGAAGGTGTTGCTTTGCATCATGTAAAACCGCATGGAGCTTTATACAATATGGCGGCAAAGGATGGGGATATAGCAAATGCTGTAATTGATGCAGTACAATCATTTGATGATCGTTTAATATTATATGTTCCATTTAGATCGTTGATAGCAAATGAATTAAAAAGAAAAAATTTACCTTTTTATTATGAAACGTTTGCTGACAGAATGTATTTGGATGACCTTTCATTAATGCCAAGAAAAGAACCTGGTGCAGTAATAGAAAATCCAAAAATTATATTAAAAAGAGTAAAACAATTAATAGATTTGAGCACTATTAAAACATTGCAAGGAAAAACTATTAAAATAAAATCAGATACAATTTGTGTACATGGAGATAATCCAAATGCTGCTGAAATTGTTAAAAGTTTATCTAAACTGATAAGAGAATAAATGAATAAATACAAATTACGATTTAAACCGTACGGAAGTATAGCAATATTGATCGAATGGCCTAAAGAGATCAATAGAGATATTTTAAAGAATAGAATTCTCTTTAAAAGAATGATAAAAATGGAAATGGCTGATTATATATTAGATACAGTTCCGGCATATAATTCTTTGACCGTTTTTTTTGATACTTCTAAAATTAAGTATTCCGGGGTAGTAAAAAAGGTGAAGGAAATATATGAAAAGAAGTATAAAGATCTAAACCTACCCTATAAATTATGGAAAATACCGATTTGCTATGATGAGTCCTTTGGAATTGATCTTAATGAAATGGCAAAGTCGAAAAACTTGTCTAAAGAAGAAATAATTCAATTGCACAGTTCGGCAATTTACGATGTACATTTTATTGGTTTTTTACCTGGATTTCTTTATTTAGGAGGGCTACCGGAAGAAATTCATTTTAGGAGAAAAGCAACACCAAGGCAAAAAATTGTAAAAGGAGCTGTCGGTATTGCTGGTGGTCAAACTGGTATTTACCCAAGAGAAAGTCCTGGAGGTTGGAATATTATTGGTAATTCACCTATTGATTTCTTTGATGTAAATCAAGATAGGCTATGTTTTGCCAGTGCCGGTGATAGATTACAGTTTGTTGCTGTTGATAAAAGTGCATATGAAAAAATATTGAGTAAGGTTAAAGCGGGAACTTATATAATTGAAAGTAAGGATTATGGACAGTAATATTCTAGTGTTGTCATCTGGATTGCAAAGTAGTATCCAGGATCTTGGTAGAAAAGGTTTTCGATGCTTCGGAGTTCCTATTTCGGGTGCTATGGATAAGTATAGCTACATATTGGCTAATAAGTTGTTAAATAATGATGAGGGACTACCTGTACTGGAAATGACTTGCAATGGGTCAAATTTGTTTTTTGAAGACGAAACATTTATTGTTATTACCGGTGCAAATCTATCACCTGGGTTAAATGGTGAACCCATTGAACTTAATTTGGTGCATAAATTAAAATCAGGAGATGTTTTGAGTTTTGGTAAACAAATCTTTGGGGCAAGAACCTATCTAGGAGTAAAAGGTGGTTTTTTGACAGAAACCAAACTAAACAGCAGATCCTATTTTCAGGGAATTACCGAAACAGGTAAAATTGAAAAGGGTGATCGATTACAAATTGCTGCTTACGATGCTGAATTTCATGCTTCTGCATCTAAGTTAAAAATAAAGAAATCACATTTTAATACAAATAAATTAGAAGTAACAAAAGGACCAGAGTTTAACAGGTTAACAAAAAGACATCGATTAATTCTTTTTAAACGAGAATTTACCATCGATGCTTTAAATGATAGAATGGGCTATCAAATAAAAAATAAATTCCCTACAATTGAAAATAATGAAATTATAACTTCCATTGTAATTCCGGGAACGGTACAGCTTACCCCTTCAGGAAAATTGATCATTATGATGAGAGATTGCCCAACCACAGGGGGTTATCCGAGAGTATTGCAGCTAACGGATATTGCGATCAATCAACTGGCTCAAAAAAGAACTGGTGATACATTCAGGTTTGAATTAGAAAGTAGTTTTAATTTCTTAGAAAGATTAATAAACAGATTTAAAGATTAATAGTATGGAAATAAATTTAATAAGCGATACAATTACACGACCTACGGAAGAACTGTTGGATGTGATGATGACAGCAAAAGTTGGTGATGATGT
>JAUVCP010000172.1 GCA_030590765.1 Flavobacteriaceae bacterium
GTATATTTTTTTTATAAAAAGCAGGAAGAACTTGGCATGGGCCCCGTGGAAATGAAAAATTTTAGATACCCCGGACCAATTCCCTTTTCAAAAGAGACGGCTATTTTAATGATGTGTGATGCCTGTGAGGCAGCATCAAAAAGTATAAAGGAACCATCTGCTTTATTACTTGGTGATCTTGTAGAAAAAATTATTAGTGGGCAAATGAGTAATGGTCAGTTTATGAATGCGAATATTACCTTTAAGGAAATTCAAATGATCAAAAAAGTGATCAAAAAGAAGCTGAATAATATTTATCATTTAAGAATTGAATATCCTGAGTGATATCTGTAATTCAAAATAAATTTTTAAAAATTGCGTTAATTAATTGTGAACGTAATAAATGTTGAAAATATTAAAAATATTTTATTTAGATTTGCGCTACAGGAAAAGGGAGTTTGATCTCTTTGTTGAGGTTAAAATAGTTACTATAAAAAAGATGAGAATTCTTTTAGGTATATTTTTTCGTTTTCCTGATTACAATAACAACACATTATGGTTTTAAAAAATAGTAAGATTATAAAATATTTTGCTTTGTTTGTTTTTTTGATTTTTAATATAAACGGGGTATCCACCTCGAATTCAACAAAGTTGAATTTTATTAAAAAAGAAATTAAAACAAAGACAAAGGAAATAATAATTACACCGGAATATCCAGCAGAATTAACAATTGAAGTATCAAAAAAACTGGATTCAGTTTTTAAAAGATTTAATAAAAGGCACGATTTTCATGGAAGTGTTTTGGTTGCAAAAAATGGAAAATTGATCTTTAGCAATCATTATGGTTATGCCAATTTTAGTAAAAAATTAAAACTTGATAACAATTCTACTTTCCAACTCGCTTCGGTAAGTAAACAATTTACAGCAGCTTCAATTTTGATATTGTTTGAAAAGGGACTTTTAAAATTGGATGATAAAGTAAGCAAGTATTATCCTGATTTCCCATATGAAGATGTTACTATCAGACATTTATTGAATCATACTTCTGGATTGCCACAATATTTTTGGCTTGCAGAACATGAATGGAATAAAGATATTCCTCCTGTAAATTCAGAAATGATGGATATGATATCTGAATACAAAGTTCTCAGATATTTCAAACCGGGTTCAAAGTTTGATTATTCAAATACTGGCTACTTTGTACTCGCTTCTTTGGTTGAAAAAATATCTAATGAAAGTTATAAAGATTTCGTTGAAAAGAATATTTTTAGTCCTTTAAATATGAACAATACCTATGTTTATCGTTATAAACAAGATGAAATTGAAGATTATCAATTGTATGGTTATAGGCTTTACAGGGGTTGGAAACATATAAAAATTACAGGTACAGTTAACGATGCAATAACAGGTGATAAAAACGTATATTCTACTGTTGATGACCTGTTCAAATGGATCAATGGATTAAATTCAGGTAAGATAATTTCGAAAAATACCTTAAACCAAATGTATAGCAAAGGAGAGACAAAATATGGAAGAAAAATTCCTTATGGTTTTGGTTTTAGAATTGATGATAAAGATGATGAAAAAGTCATATACCACTATGGTAAGTGGAACGGTTTTAGTACATCAATCAAACAATACACGGATTCAGATATAACAATCATTACACTTGAACATTCAAATTATAGGTCAATGAATCATTTGAATGAAACTGTAAAGAATATAGTAATTGAAAATTTTAATGAAAATGCAACCTTATAGATTGCTTTTGCTATTTAAATTACTGTAGATCAACATCAATTTGTTTATAAATTAGATCTTCGATGGTTTCACGCTCACGAATCAAGTAATCTTTACCCTTATATACCATAACTTCAGCAGGTCGATAACGAGAATTGTAATTTGAGGCCATGCTAAAAGCATAAGCTCCGGCATTACTAAAACTTAAAACATCCCCTTCTTTTATTTCTCTAATTCTTCTGTTGCTTCCAAAAGTATCTGTTTCACAAATATAACCTACAACAGTATAAAAACGTTTTTTTCCTTCTGGATTTGACATGTTTTCAATATGGTGATAAGCATCGTAGAACATAGGTCTTATCAAATGATTTAAACCACTGTCAACACTGGCAAATACCGTTGAAGTTGTTTGTTTTACTACATTTACACTGGTTAATAATTTACCAGCTTCACTAACCAAAAATTTACCAGGTTCAAACATTAAAGTAAGATCTTTACCTGTTGACTTAACATATTCATTAAATTTTTTTGATAATTTTGTGCCTAATTCTTCAATATCAGTTTGGTGATCTCCTTCTTTGTAAGGAACCTTAAATCCACTTCCAAAATCAATAAATTCCAGATCTTTAAGGTCAAGAGCAGCTTCGAATAGGATATCTGTTGCACGTAAAAAGGCATCAATGTCATAAATATCAGAACCTGTATGCATATGAATCCCGTTAATCAACATACCAGTATTTTTAACTACTCTTAATATTAGAGGAAGTTGATGAATGGAAATACCAAATTTTGAATCTATATGACCAACAGATATTTTACTATTTCCACCTGCCATAATATGTGGATTCATACGAATACACACTGGAACTTTCGGATATTTTTGTCCGAATTGCTCTAAAATTGAAAGGTTATCAATATTGATCTGAACACCTAATACCAATGCTTGTTCAATCTCCTCCAAAGAAACACCATTTGGAGTAAAAAAGATATCTTTAGGGGCAAACCCAGCTTTAAGCCCCAATTGTACTTCCTGAACAGAAACAGTATCCAAACCAGCATTCAAAGAATTGAATACTTTTAAAATACTGATATTTGAAAGTGCTTTCATTGCATAGTTGATCTTCAGTTTTTTAACTGAAGAAAAAGCATTGATCATCCTTTGATATTGCGAAATGATCTTTTCAACGTCGTATACATATAAAGGGCTTTCGTATTTTTTTGTCAGGGAAATTAAAAATTGGTTATCCATCTCTTTAATGTTAATGAGTTTATAAGCCTTCAAAAGTAAAAAAAACTATTAAATTATTGTGCTTTGAATTTATGATTATCTAATTTTGTTTAATTTTAAACAAAATGTTATTATTTTAAGCTATCTTAGGGATTGATTTATAACGTATCATGATAAAAAAAGCCTGATAAACTCTTTAAATCTTTACCAGACTTTTTAATGATTTTTTGAAAAATAGGTTTAAATATGGTTTCTATGCATATTTTTTAGCTGTGATATTTGCAATTTTAATAATTACATCTCTTGCTTTTTCCATAGATTCAATAGCAACAAACTCATATCTACCATGAAAATTATGACCTCCGGCAAATATATTCGGACAAGGAAGGCCTTTGTAGGATAATTGAGAACCATCTGTTCCACCTCTAATAGCTTTTATCAAAGGTTTGATATCCAGTTGTTTCATTGCTTCTTCTGCAATATCAACTATATGCATTACCGGTTCTACCTTTTCGCGCATATTAAAATATTGATCTTTAATTTCCACTTGGATAAGATCAGAACTAAGTTCCTTATTCATTTGATCAACAATTTGCTGGAATTGTTTTTTTCTATTCTGAAACAATTCCATGTCATGGTCTCTGATGATGTATTCAAGTACTGTTTTCTCTACTTCACCCTTCATATCATGTAAATGGAAAAATCCCTCATAACCTTCTGTTCTTTCAGGAACTTCATTTTGTGGTAGTGATTTGATAAAATCAGCAGCAATTAACATTGAATTGATCATTTTTCCTTTTGCATATCCGGGATGTACAATTGTACCATTGATGGTGACCTTTGCACCTGCTGCATTAAAGTTTTCATATTCCAATTCTCCAACCTGACTTCCATCCATAGTATAGGCCCATTCTGCACCAAACTTTTCTACATCAAATTTATGAGCTCCTTTTCCAACTTCTTCATCCGGTGTAAACCCAACTTTTATTGTACCGTGTTTGATATCAGGATTTTGAATTAAATATTCCATTGCCGATATGATTTCAGCAATTCCTGCTTTGTCATCAGCACCAAGAAGTGTATTACCATCAGTTGTGATCAAGGTCTGCCCTTTGTATAAAAGAAGATCTTCAAAATAATTAGGTGATAAAATAATATTTTCCTTTTTGTTTAAAATAATATCTTTTCCATCATAGTCTTTATGAATTTGTGGATTTACATTTTCGGCAGTATAATCAGGACTTGTGTCAAAATGGGCAATAAAACCAATGGTTGGAACATTGTGATCAACATTGCTGGGTAATGTTGCCATGATATATGCATTCTCATCAATACTAACATCTTGCATACCAATTTCTTCCAGTTCTTTTACCAGTATATTAGCCAGATCCCATTGCTTTTCCGTACTTGGAAATTCCGGATTATTTGGATCGGATTGTGTGTCAATTTTAATATATCTTAAAAATCTGTCTGTTATATTTTGCATGGTTGAAATTTTATTCAAAAATAATGAAATTTTATGTAAAATGAGATAATAATCAAGGATTAGATAATCACATAATAAACAAAAACAGGTGGAAACTAATCTGGAATTATTAAAAAAAATGAAATTAGACTACTTCCTTTTTATTTGATGAATTGAATGTTGTTAAAAATTGAAATAGAGGCACATATTCTCTCGTCAATCAATTTATTACCATAAATTTTAGAAGTAAAAGTAAAATACTCATCAGGTTTGTATTTTAAATAGACTTGAAGATAATGATAGGTAAGTTCTGAGCTTTTCCCGGTAGATAAATTATAATAACTATCGTGTTTTTTAAACTTAATAAAACCAGATTTAACCTGTTTTAAAAGTCCTTTATTTTTTAAATCCTTTGAAAAGTTGGATTCAAATTCTTCATCAAAATTCAATTCGCCCTGATGCCAGGTAACGTCAATTAAATAAGTCTCAGATAGTTGTTTAGTAGTGTCTGCACTGTATAAATCTGACTGGAATTCATCATAATAAAGCTGGGTTTTCCAGTATTTTGGAATGTTGATCTTGAATTTACCTAAAACATCTTTATACTTTTTTGTATTTGTAAAATGAATAGGTGTATTGCACTCAAATTGTTCACCAAGATCATTGTTCTGGCAACCTGTAAAAACAAATAATGCTATCCATATTATATGTATATATTTCATTTTTATAGCAAGATTTAGTTTGTTGATTGTAATTTAATTTTAGCAATTTTATTATTGCCAGCTAGCCAGGCAGTATTTTTATTTGCAAATTTAATAGTGTAAAATGATTTATCACTAATTTTTGTCCATGAACCACCTTTGTTATTTGAATAGTAAATTCCTTCGGTAGAAACAGCCATGATCTCTTTTCCTTTAGTTTGAGGAATATACTGAACACAACTGATATATCCTGGAGTTTGATCATTAGCTATGAGATTCCAGGTTTTTCCACCATCATGAGTAGAAGCTTTAGTATCTTTAAAACTGTTTTTTTCTTCCCAGTTTCCTCCCATAATAATACCGTTATTCCTATCATAAAAATCAACAGTAAATACACCAGTCATTGTTTTTCCCTGAATAATAGGCGTGTTATAAACCTGCCATGTATTTCCTTTATCCGTACTTTTAAACACTCTG
>JAUVCP010000398.1 GCA_030590765.1 Flavobacteriaceae bacterium
AACATCAGTTCGATATGCTTCATGTAAAATTTCTTGACAAAGTACTACATCATTATTGCTTTGTGCCTCTTTTAGCTTGTCTTGATCTATCAATAAAGCTTGAGCATAAGCGATTAAAATAGCATCAATAGATTGCAATAGATCTTCTAGTGGATCTTTTATATTATGGCTAGCATCAATCATCCATGCCAGATCAGGATTTTGAGGATTATTTTGCATCCCGTAAACCAATTCATTAAAGATCAAGAATAAGGCATAAGGTTTGATAGATCCAACGGTGATATCATCATCACCATATTTGCTGTCATTAAAATGGAAACCACCTAATTTACCTTTTAGCATCAAAGTGGAAACAATTTGTTCAATATTACTATTTGGTAAGTGATGGCCCAGATCAACCAAACTAAAGGCTCTTTCTCCACAAGCATTTGCCAGCATAAAAGAACTACCCCAATCCTGAATTACAGTACTGTAAAAGTTAGGTTCGTAAGGTTTATACTCTATAAACATTCTCCAGTCATCTGGCATTTTGGCATAAATCTGTTTCAAACTATTTTCTGTGTTTTGCAAAGCGGTTTGAAAATTATTTTGACCGGGAAATGTAGAACCATCTGCCAACCAAACCGTTAAACTTTTTGATCCTAATTTTCCCCCAATATCAATTACATCAATATTGTGTTGAATCGCCTGATCTCTTACTGCTTCTTTTATATTGCTTAATGAACCAAATTTGTAGCTCTCAAGAGCATTTGGCTGGTCTTGAAAGGTATTTGAATTAACCGCGTCAAAAACAATTCCATGACTTGAAGCTAGTTCTTTTATGGCTTTATAATCATTGGGAATATCCCACGGAATATGGAGAGATACAGCTCCAGCCGATCTTGTTAAAGCATTCAAAATACCAATATCGTTAATTTTTTGTTCTAAGGTTGAAGGTTCACCACCATAGGAAAATCTTCCAAATCTTGTTCCTCCTGCTCCAAGAGCCCAACTAGGTACTGCAACCTGAAAATCTTCAATTGTTTTTACAATCTTATGGACATCTTTTCCATATTTTAAAAGATTTTCAGCCAGATTTTTAAATTCAACATTATGCTCTGATTGATCCTTTTTATTTAAATCGTTAAGTAATTCTATATTAATTTTCATCATTAACCTTTTTGTAGTTACTATCTATTTGTACTCAAATTTGCTTAAAATACTATTGTTACCGGATCTAATAGTCCTGATTTCAGTAAATCGTATTTTTCTTTTTCCTAGTCAATCGGTATATTTTTTAATTGAATTCCTTTAGAAGCATGTACTTTATTTTTATCGTCAATAATAATACAATCCACATCTTTTAACTGATTTATCATATCAATTCCCACCGAAGTTCCCATTACAAAGATCGATGTTGCCAAAGCATCAGCCAATTCAGCCTTTGGAGCAAAAACAGTTGCACTAACAATTCCATTTGCAGGATACCCGGTTTTGGGGTTAATAATATGACTATATCTTTTTCCATTAAATTGGATGAATTTCTCATAATTACCAGAAGTCACAACAGCTTGATTATCAATATCAAACCAAGAATATATTTTGTTTTTATTTAATGGATTAGTGATGCCCACTTTCCAACTCACACCATCTGGCTGTTTTCCCCAGCAGTTTAAATCACCCGAAGCATTTATCAAGCCTGCTTTTACACCTTGGTTTTGTAACAATTTTTTAGCCTTATCGGCTGCGTAACCTTTTCCAATTGCACCAAAACCTATTTTCATTCCTTTAACTTTTAAAAAGACGGTTTGATTGTTGTAATCTAAAATAATGTTATCGTAACCTACTTTTTCTACTGACTTTTTTATTGCTTCCGCGGAAGGTACTTCGGTAATAGAACCATCAAATTTCCATATTTTATCCATAGATGCATATGAAATATCAAAAGCACCTTCAGTAATTTTTGAAATTTGTATAGACCTATTGATTAAGTCGAATAATTCTTTACTTACTTTTACAGGTTTTATTCCTGAATTTTGGTTAATTTTTGAAGTTTCTGAATTCTCATTCCAAGAAGAAATAATATTTTCTATTCGTTTTATTTCTGCAACAGCGAGATCAATATATTCATTTCCTTTTTCTTTCGTATTAGCAGTTACAGAGATATCAAACCTACTTCCCATTAATTTTATGGTGCGGTCATATTTCTTCTCTTGTGCAACAACAGAAAAAGCAAACGTAAATAAAAACAACATTAAAATATTTCTCATTTTTCAAAAGCAATCAATTCATCAACATAAGTTTGTGCAGTAATTTTTTTATATCCAGTTTCTCCTAATATATTTCCGTTTTTATCCAATACTAAAACCAAAGGAAAGTAACCTTTATTATTATATTTTTCAGCGAGAGCATCATTGTGGCTTTGTTGTTCTTTGCTTAACTTATTTGCTTTTCTTTTTGGAAAATCTAATTTTAACAATATCCAGTTTTTGTTTGAATGCTTTTTAAAATCATCACTTTCCCAAATATATTTTTCTAATTTTATACA
>JAUVCP010000275.1 GCA_030590765.1 Flavobacteriaceae bacterium
GAAAATTCCTTTTGGAATTGCTCAAACTGGTAAAGCCTTTAGAAATGAGATTGTTGCAAGACAATTTATTTTTAGAATGCGTGAATTTGAACAAATGGAAATGCAATTTTTTGTTCGTCCGGGAGAAGATTTAAAATGGTATGAATACTGGAAAGAAAAACGTTTGAACTGGCATTTATCACTTGGATTGGGAGAAGAGAATTATCGTTTCCACGATCATGATAAACTTGCACATTATGCAAATGCCGCAGCCGATATAGAATTTAATTTTCCATTTGGTTTTAAAGAACTGGAGGGTATTCATTCCAGAACAGATTTTGATCTAAAAGCCCATGAAGAACATTCCGGTAAAAAACTACAATACTTTGATCATGAAGTAAATAAAAGTTATGTGCCATATGTAATTGAAACTTCTATTGGTTTAGATAGAATGTTCCTTGCTATTTTTTCAACTGCTTTGCAAAATGAAGTTTTAGAAAATGGATCAGAAAGAATTGTTTTAAAATTACCTGCTGTTTTAGCTCCAACCAAAGCTGCTATTTTACCATTGGTTAAAAAAGATGGTTTGCCAGAAATTGCAAGGAAAATAATGGATGATCTTAAATTTAACTTTAATGTAAGTTATGATGAAAAAGATGCTATTGGTCGC
The DNA here is from genome assembly GCA_030590765.1 of Flavobacteriaceae bacterium. Lineage (GTDB taxonomy): Bacteria > Bacteroidota > Bacteroidia > Flavobacteriales > Flavobacteriaceae > Lutimonas. Next base: position 650 of record JAUVCP010000275.1, read on the forward strand.
AGATATCGCAGACAAGATGCTGTAGGTACCCCAATCTGTATTACGGTAGATCATGATACGATAAAAGACAATACTGTGACCATTCGTCATAGAGATTCAATGCAACAGGAAAGAGTAAATATAAGTGAGCTAAGATTAATAATTGAAGATGAAGTCTCGGTTTCTAAATGGCTTCACAAGATATAAATATAAATTTGCTGGGTGACGTGAGTCATCCGGTTTTTGTCCTTAAAATATCCAATTTTTATTAATCATTGTCTTTTTGTCATTTGATTACTTTCAGTTTTCTTAATTGAAAAACTCTCGTAGAATTTTATTGTATTCCTTTGCGGCATTTATATAAGGAAAATGACCTTCATTGTGAAATGTAAATACTTGGGCATCAGGATAAAGATCTTTAATTTCTTTTCTCAATCCAGATGGTATCAAAGGATCATTATCTGATTCAATAATTAATTTAGGAATCCTTTTTATGTCGTATTTATCAGGAGTTGCTTCAAACTTATCAATAACAATATAATACCTATTCATAAATTGCTTTTTGGTAAAAGGTAAACTAGGCAAAAAAGCCTTTAATAATGCAGAGTTTTTAGCCGCAGGAACTATTTCATTGTCTAATTTTTTATCTCCTAATTTTGATAATAAAATTTCTGGTAATAAAGGTATTACTTTACTTTTAGTAGCATTTTCTTTTTCTAGAACATAATTAGGAGGAAAAGTGTTTCCGAAAACTGCTTTTTCAATTCTATTTGGAATTATTTTCACCAAGTATTGTGTAATATATCCACCCATTGAAGTGCCAACTGCATAAAATTTATCAACTTCTTCATTTTTTAGGATTTCTAGAATTCCTAATGCAGCTTTTTCAAGTGAATTTATTTCTTCAGGTAGAGTATATGTTATTACCTTATAATCTTTTTCAAATTCTTTTATTTGTTGCCACCACAAATCATAAGCTCCACCCATTCCATGTAAAAATAGAATGGTTTTATTTCCACTTCCACTGGAATAATATTTCCATTTAACACCATCAATTTCCATTTCTTTTGTAGGTTTTGACTGAAGTTCTTTCAAACTTTGTGAAATTTCATCTTTATTTGGGTACAATTCAAAAAAATCAGATGAAGATGCAGGAATTAAGTAAATACCAAGAATAATTACAAAAAGTAACAATAGGATATTTTTAATAAATTTCATTTTCTTGTGGATTATATTTTTCGAATTTAATTAATTTTTATCTTAACGAGCTATTGTTAAAAATATTTTTATATTTATGGAATAGTTTTTTAAAATGAAACAGCAATTCGACTATGATTATGTAATTATAGGTTCCGGTTTTGGCGGGTCTGTTTCAGCTTTGCGATTAGGTGAGAAAGGTTATAAAGTTCTTATAATTGAAAAGGGGAAATGGTATCAAGGAAGAGATTTTCCAAAAACAAATTGGGAGTTTAAAAAATGGCTGTGGTTGCCAACTTTTAAAATGTTTGGGATATTAAAAATGACCATTTTTCGTCATACAACCATTATTAGTGGTGTAGGAGTAGGTGGAGGTTCTTTGGTATATGCCAACACTTTGCCAATACCTAAAAGTGAATTTTTTAATAGTGGAAACTGGAAAGGTTTAGCAAATTGGGAAAATGAATTGAAACCTCATTATGCTGTTGCTGAAAAAATGTTAGGAGCTACAAAAAATCCAAAGTTTTACGATGCTGATATTGCTTTGCAAAAAGTAGCAGGTCAAATGGGTAGATTCGATAAATTTGAAGCTCCAAAAGTATCCGTTTATTTTGGTAAAGCAGATAAAGAAGTAAGTGATCCATTTTTTAATGGCGAAGGTCCTGACAGAGTGGGTTGTAATTTTTGCGGACAATGCATGACAGGCTGTCCGAACAATGCGAAAAATTCTTTGGATAAGAATTATTTATATCTGGCTCAAAAAAAAGGAGTAAAGGTAATTGCTGAAAAACTAGTGACATCTGTAAAAGTAATTAATGAAGGAGATCCGGATTCAGGTTATACGATTGAATTTAAGGATTCTACCTCGTATTTTAATTTAGGTTTAGGTTCTGTAAAAACAAAAGGAGTAATTTTTTCGGGAGGTGTATTGGGTACAGTTCGTTTATTGTTGGATATGAAAGCTAAAAAGTTTTTACAAAAATTATCTGATGAAGTAGGGAACCATATAAGAACCAATAATGAAAATTTATCACTAATCACAACTAGAGATAAAAATTTAGATCTTTCAAAAGGGATCGCTATTGGCTCCATTTTTTCTCCTGATGATGACGGACATGTAGAAGCCGTAAGATATGGAGCAGGTTCTAATTTCTGGAAAATACTGATCATCCCTATGGTATTTGGAAAAAATGTCTTTGTGAGAATTTTTCAACTTTTGAAAGAATTAATTTTGCATCCTACAGTCTGGATAGGTAATTATTTTAGAAAAGACTACGCCAAAAGAACAGTAATTCTATTGTTTATGCAGCATTTGGATAGTACGATCAAATTAAAAAGAGGATGGTTCAATTTGTCTTCAAAAGTATCTTCAGGTCAAAAACCTACACCATTTATCCCAATGGCAAAAACAGTGGCCGATAAAGTTGCCAAAGAAATTAATGGAAATGCCTTTATGATGAGTACTGATATTTTATTGGGCTCACCATCAACAGCACATATTTTAGGTGGTGCTGTGATAGGAAAAGACAAAGAGCATGGTGTTATTGATAAACATCAAAAAGTATTTGGCTATCAAAATATGTATGTTTGTGATGGCTCTGCTATGTCTGCAAATCCGGGTGTAAATCCATCTTTAACTATTACTGCAATGACGGAGAGAGCGATGAGTTTTATTTCTAAAAAATAATATTTGATACTTTGGTTAACTACCTGATTAATTACAAGTTGCAGCACATTTTATTCTTTTTTAATTACATATTTTCTTAATTGTTGTATGTTCTTGTTATAATTACTTATGTTTCCATTGATATCAAATTTCTTTTTGATTGTTCCAATTAAAATACCTGTGCCTGCTCCCAAAGGCATAAATAAGATTCCAGAACTAATAGCTTTTTCTTCTGCAGACATCGCAAACCATTCTCCTGAATCATCTCCGTCAGCCAATCCAATTAATCCTCCAACTACCAGTCTAGAAGCACCACCAATCAAAGCACCCCTTCCAATACTGTTTTTTCTCCTTATCTTGATTTTCTGAATATCTTTGACATCAATTTCCTGAGATTCCTCCGTTTTTATATTTGTGACTACTATAGAAGAATCTTTTAGCTGGTATAAAATACCATGAATTTCAGATTCATCATTTAGAGTAATCCATGTTTTATAATTTTTTACTTTTTGAACTTTTTCTTGAGTATAAATAAAATTCATGTTTAAAATCATTACTACCAATGCTATTAGTTTTAAAGTTTTCATATTTTTTTATTTAAGGATTAAAATGTAACAAAGGAAAGA
>JAUVCP010000112.1 GCA_030590765.1 Flavobacteriaceae bacterium
AGATATAATACAACTTATCGTTATTTGGAAAATACCTATTCAACAATTGCATCCTGAATCAACTGCTGAACTTTAGGGCGAATATCTTCTTCGCCCAATTTATTATTATTCCTTGTTGGATAAACTCTGTTGGAAAGGAAAATATACACAATTTCTGTTTCCGGATCTACAAAAGTATAAGTTCCGGTATAACCGCTATGACCAAAACTCTTAAACGAAACACAACCACAGGTTGCCATAGAATCATCTAATTGAGGTTTGTCAAAACCAAGTCCGCGTCTTACTCCTTCTTCTTCAAAATATCTATTGTTAAACATCTCAAATGTTTCTGGTTTAAAATAACTTCTACCTCCATAGTATCCCTTTTGCAAATACATTTGCATCATTTTGGCAACATCATTTGAATTGGCAAATAAACCGGCATTACCACTAATACCCCCCAACATTGCTGCACCCTCATCATGAACAGTTCCCTGCAATAATTGATGTCTAAAAAAATCATCATTCTCCGTAGGGACGATCAAAGATTTTTTGAATTTATCCAACGGATTATACGTTAAAGTTGTAGCACCTAAAGGAGCATAAAAGTATTCATCATTCAACTCATCCAATGGCTTTTTATATTCCTTCTCCATATAATCCTTAAACAGATAAAAAGGCAATCCACTATACTTATATTGCAAATCTTCTCTTTGCGGTGCCTCAGCAATCAATTGAAAGATTGTATCTAAATAATCTGTTCTTAAATAAATGTTATTTGCAACTTTAATACTGTACTTACTTGATGGTGTTTTATGAAAATATTTAGGCATCAGATCATTATTTTCTCCTTCTACCAATACTCTGTAATAAGCAATATATGGTTTTAACTTTGCATAATGAGATAAAGCTTCCTTTACCGTGATTGTATCTTTATTGCTATCTTTTAATACCGGCATCAAATCACCAAGAGGTGTATCTAAATTAAACTTACCTTCCTCCTCTGCCTTCATGATCATAGGTAAACCACCCAAGATCTTTGTAACCGAAGCCAGATCATAAATACTTTCATTTGTCACTTTTTTCTTCTTATCATAGGTATAATAACCAAAATTTTTACGATAAACAACCTTTCCGTGTCTGGCAACCAAAACCTGTAAACCTGGTGCCATAACCGAATCAATTACTACCTTAGCAATAGAGTCTATTCTGCTTAATTTATAGCTATCCAACCCCACTGATTCAGGTAAGGCATAACCCAATCTGTTGATATTTGCTAAATAAAGTCCGTAGCCCATTGGGAATTCTTCATTGATATTTACGGGCAGTTTACCTTTGATGTCTAAAGCGCCAAATATCATTTGTGCAGATACATCGTGTGCTAGGTCTGAACTTTGGTAAGAAACAATAATACCTTCTATATTGGTAAACGATTTAAAATTTAATAAACTGTACGGACTTGCAAAAATATCCAGAATTACTTTGTGTTTTCTTGCAATTGACTGCAATTTTACCAAATCTTCATCTGCTATTTTATAACTTGCATAAGCGCCTGTTGTAGTATGAAACCCAACAATTACCGTTTTATATCCTTTTAATTTGGTTAAAATTTTATCGAGATTTTTACCGCTTACAACATCCACTTTAGCATAATCATTCAAACGAGATACAAATTTCGAATTATTCCCTTTTCCTAATTTCACGTAAGCAATCTTATTGTTAACCAGATCTTTAATAGGTAATACTCCATCATTCTTTACCATAGTAATTGAATTTTCAATCAGTTTTTGATTAAAAACCTTATCTTTAAAAGCATTAATATCCTTAGTTATATTTTCAATAACAACAGGTTTATAATTATTCAAACCTGCCCAGTATTTGGCCATCAATATTTTTCTAACAGACTCATCTAACCTTTCCATAGATACAGTTTTCTGATCTAATGCTTTCTTTACCCCATTAATAGCTGCAGGAACATTTTCAGGAAAAAGTAAAATATCATTACCTGCTTGAAAAGCATGAAGATCTATTTCACCAGGTTTTGCGTAGTTTGACGCACCTTTCATATTCAATGCATCTGTAAATATCAAACCTTTAAATTTCATTCTTTCTTTGGCTATTTTGGTAACCACATTATAGGAAAGTGATGTTGGTAGCTGATCGTTTGGCTCTAAACTTGGAATTCTTAAATGAGCAGTCATGATACTTCCCAAACCTGCTTCAAATAATTTATAATAAGGATACAATTCAACCTCGTCAATTCTATCAGCTGAAAAATCAACTGTTGGTAAAGTTTTATGCGAATCCTGTGAGGTATCGCCATGACCCGGGAAATGTTTAGCACAAGCCATCACTTTTTCACTTTGAATTCCTTTTACAAATTGTATGGATTTTTCAGTAACATCATATTTATCTTCCCCAAAAGAACGATTTCCAATAATGGGATTTTTGGGATTTGTATTGATATCAACTACCGGAGCAAAATTAACATGAATGCCTACTCTTCTGATATGTCTACCTATTCTCCTGCCAAACTCTGTGATGAGCTTATCATCTCTAATAGCCCCCAATGCCATGTTATATGGATAATTGATCGTGTTTTTGATGCGCATATTCAAACCCCATTCTCCATCTACGGCAATCAACATGGGAACTCTGCTTATACTTTGGTATTTATTTATTAATCTGGCATGACCTTCTGCAGATCCCTGCATAAAGATCAAATTCCCCAGATGGTATCTGTTGATCAGATTTTCAATAAAATCGGTGTGTTTTTTATCCTTATTGGAAAATGCAGCAACCATGAAAAGCTGACCAATTTTTTGATCAACATCCAATTGAACCATCAAACTGTCTACCCATTTTATCTGAGCAATACTGTCATTTGTTTGAAAAGGGTCAACCTGTGCTTTTACCTGAAACACAAATATTACCGCAATAAAAAGTATAATTTTTTTCATTAGAAATTTTTAAAATGTTGTTTTGAGAAATAGTTTGTTTCAAAAATCTTCTAAGAATTGACTTAATCCATTTGCTTTTTTGAGAATCTGAAGCAAATATATTAAAAATATCTGCTATGCCAACTATCTTCAGCAGCAAGTTCCCATCTATTATCAAGCTCTTTTTTGGTGGTGATCATGTTGTTAAAAACAATGGTCTTGTTATTGACTTTATTTTCCTTGACGTACTTTTGAAAATCAGATAAAGTTACAATATTGATATGTTCACCATCCTTAAATGCAATATTGAGTTTATTGAACATATCAATATTGTATTTTTCTTCTATATTTTTAAACATATTTGCAGAAGCATCTATTGAACAACCTGAAATTCCGTTAAAGGATTCATCAACTGCCAAAATTACAAACTGATTATATCTTATTTTATATGAAGCTTTTAGATCTTTCCCATGTCTTTTCCACGCATTTACAAACTGTCTTAATTCTTCCTTAATTTCATCTACTTCATTTGCTGTAAATTCTCTACTAGATTGGTATATCCAGACTTTAGAAGAATCTGCAAGGCTATCAAAATTAACAAACATGTTATATTTTTTTATTGAATTTATTCTTTAGATCCTCCAAAGTACTTTCTTTCTTCACTGTCATATGTTCTTTGATATTTGTAAGAACCCTTTTGGTATACAACGGAAAATCAGCATTTTGCATCCAGCTGTAATATCCCGGATTTGCTCTTAACACCTCTTCCACAGTTTTACCTCTGTACTTACCAAAAGAAAAGATCTCTTTATCATTGTCATTAAACAAAATAAAACCAGCAAAATCAGCTCTTTTTTGATGAGATGAGTACGTACTTAAAAAATCAATATCATTTTCCACATCATCATATTTTTCCAGCTGTGCTTCTAAAATTTCATAGGTTGCCAAAGTATCTGCTTCTGCGGAATGTGCATTTGCCAGATCTTTTCCACAGTAAAATTGATAACCGGCACTAAGAGTACGTTGTTCTTTTTTATGAAATATTACTTGCACATCAATAGCTTTTCTATCCAGCATATCAAAATTCACTTTTGCCCGTAACATTTCTTCAGCTAAAAGCGGAATATCAAACCGATTAGAATTAAATCCTGCAAGATCACAACCTTCTATCAGTTTACTAACTTTTGGAGCAAGTTCTGTAAAAGTTGGTTCCATTACAACATCTTCATTTGTGATGCCATGGATATCAGATGATTCTTTTGGAATCTCCATTTCTGGATTTACCCTCCAGGTATGACTTTCCTTATTTCCGTTTGGAGAAACTTTTAGTATGGAAATCTCAACAATTCTATCGGAAGCAATTTGAATACCTGTTGTTTCTAAATCGAAAAATACAATAGATTTTTTTAAGTTTAAATTCATTTCTTAGTTTAAGTATTTTATCTAAAAACCCATCAGATTATAGGGGTCAAAGATTTATTTTTAATACGTTGTATTTATATCCCAGGCCTCTAAATAATCGGCAATTCTTTTGGTAAACAAACTGCCCAAAGCACCATTTACAACCCGGTGATCATAAGAATGTGTAATGATCATTTTATGACGGATACCAATAAAATCACCTTCAGGAGTTTCAATAACGGCAGGCATTTTACGAATAGATCCTAAAGCCAGGATCCCAACCTGAGGCTGATTAATGATTGGTGTACCCATAATACTTCCAAAAGAACCAACATTGGTAACTGTAAAAGTTCCTCCCTGAATATCATCCGGATTTAATTTTCCATTTCTCGCTCTAATCGCTAAATCATTAACGGCCTTGGTCATACCAACCAAATTCAGTTGATCGGCTCTCTTGATTACCGGAACAATTAAATTCCCATCTCCCAAAGCAGCAGCCATACCTAAATTGATATCTTTTTTCTTAATGATCTTATCTCCATCAACCGAAACATTCATCAATGGATAATCTCTTATTGCTTTGGCTACAGCTTCCATAAAGATTGGGGTAAAAGTAATTTTTTCACCTTCCCGCTTAAGGAATTCATCCTTCACTTTATTTCTCCACTTTACAATATTAGTGACATCCACTTCAACAAAACTTTGTACATGTGCAGAAATTTGTTTGGAATCTACCATATGCTTGGCTACCAATTTTCCCATTCGGGTCATTTCAATGATCTCGTCCCCTTCACCAACAAAAACCGGAGATTTCACTACTGGTTTTGCAACAACCGCTTTTGAATTGGTATTAGTCTCATGAACAGAATTTCTGTTCTCTACAAAAGCTAAAATGTCTTTTTTTGTGACCCTCTGATCTTTACCGGTTCCGATTATAGCCTCCAGCTCTTTTATACTAATTTTTTCTTCTCTGGCAATATTCTTTACCAATGGCGAATAAAACTTACCTGATGGAGAACTCATTTCAACAATAGCGTCTTCCACTTTAATATCCTCCTTCTTTATAGAAGCAACAGTTGGCATTTCTGGCTGCAATGCTTCTTCCACCAGATCACTTTTCTCATCAATCACACCTGCTATTACCTCTGCCTCTCCATCAATCTCAATAATAGCAATGGCCTCCCCTACTTTAACAACATCATCAACCTGATACAATATCTCTACCAAAGTTCCCTCAACTTCACAGGGAATTTCACTATCTACTTTATCAGTTGCAACTTCAACAATAGCATCATCCATTTCAATAGTATCACCAACATTTTTTAGCCAAGAAGTAATAGTTGCCTCATCAATACTCTCACCCATTTTGGGTAATTTTAATTCAAATTTCGACATGTTATATCTATATTTTTAGAAATGCAAATTTATGAAATAAAAGGACAAATTTCTGACTTTATAGTTTTTAAGTCTTTTTTTAAAAGAAGTTTATTTTAATTGTGCTTATTTTATGAATTAGCAAATGATTTTTAAACCTTACTACCAACAAAGCACTTCTGATAATTCTTTATTTAGACTTATTAAAATTATTTTTATATCAGCACACAATATTTAGAGTTCTTTATGCGTTGTAGTAGGATAACAATAGCATTTTTCCGGTCGATGATTTTTCCTCCCCCTATTTTATTATCGACCGGAATTTGTATTTTATACCACCTTATTTTCATACCAATCTTTTTTAAAAATCACTTTATTTTCAACTTAAAAGCAGTTGCATAACTTCATTAATTGTTATTTAGCATGATGAAAATCATAAAAACAATAGCCTAAATCCAATATATTTACCCCATAAATAATTTTAATCTTGGAAAGATGAAGAAATTAGTTCTTGGGAATGAAGCTCTCGCACAAGGAGCAATAGACGCAGGATTATCAGGGGTTTACGCATATCCTGGAACACCTTCTACTGAAATAACAGAATATATTCAAAGATCAAAAACAGCTAAAAGCTTAGGAATTCATTCTACTTGGTCAGTCAATGAAAAAACTGCCATGGAAGCAGCTTTAGGCATGTCATATACCGGTAAAAGAGCCATGGTAGTGATGAAGCATGTTGGATTAAATGTCGCATCAGATGTATTTATGAATATGGCTGTATCTGGAATCAATGGTGGTTTGGCGGTTGTTGTAGCAGATGATCCTTCTATGCATTCTTCACAAAACGAACAGGATTCCAGATTTTATGGAAAATTTGCCATGATTCCAATATTAGAGCCCTCTAATCAACAAGATGCTTATAATATCATGCATTATGCATTCGATCTCTCCGAAGATTTAAAACTACCTGTAATGGTACGATTGGTTACCCGATTATCGCATTCAAGATCAGGGGTTATATTTAAAGAAAGGAGAACGCAAAACGGTATACAATTACCGGTAGATACATCACGATTTGCCCTCATCCCTTCAAATGCAAAAAAGCAATTTGAGAAATTAGTTGTCAAAAAGAAATTACTTTTAGAAAGCTCAAAGAATTCTCCGTACAATAGATTATGTTTAAGTGAAGATAAAACATTGGGAATTATTGCATGTGGTATTGCCTATAATTATGT
>JAUVCP010000186.1 GCA_030590765.1 Flavobacteriaceae bacterium
AAGCTTTTAAAGTTGCCAATAAAAGATAGAGGAATTGACTTATACCAATTGATAAAATCATTGAGAAAGAATTATTTCTCAATGATTTTTTTATGAATTTTCAGGATATAATTTAAAAATCTCTGTATGGAGCATCTAAAAATTGATTCGCATCTGATTCAGAAAACTTTGCATTTTTACTATCCCAATGCAAAGTCTTATTAGGAAAGCGACCTGCAATAACACCTAAAAGTATAGTTTCTGTAAGCTTTGATGCATAGGAAAATGGAGCACTACATGTATCTTTTCCTAAACAAGCATCTACAAACTGATGGTAATGTTTGCTTCCTTCTTTATCATAACTAACTGTTGGTTTCCCTAAATTATCAGATTGTTTGATCACAGACAAATCCAAGTCAATATATTTACCATTAACAATATGTTTTGGAAGCTGCATAAAATGCGGTAGCAAAAGTCTTCCTTTTTCACCAACAAACATTGCCCCCTGACCAGGAAGTTTTTCATTATTTGGTAATATCAGATCATCATGCTTTCCAGGTGCTTCTGATCCATCATACCATACCCACTTTAAAGAATCGGTAGTATATTCGGTGCCAGGGAATTCATAAGTTACTACATTATGTTCTGGGAAACCAAAACCTGTAGGTTTTCTGCAATTATTCTTTATGGTTCTAGGAACATCCAATTTCAATGCATTATATGGTGTATCAAAAATATGCACACCCATATCCCCCAGTGTTCCACATCCATAATCCAGTAATTTTCTCCAGTTTCCTGGATGATAAACTTTTTTCTTATATGGTCTTTTAGAAGAAGTTCCTAACCATAGATTCCAGTCTAAACTATCTGGTACCGGATCTGAACCTTTTGGTGCCGGACCATCATAACCCCAGTTTTTAGGAGACCAGGCACGAACACTTTTAACTTTCCCGATGATTCCTGATTGAATCAATAACGTAGCTAATTTATAATCATAAAATGAATGTACCTGAATACCCATTTGGGTTATCAATTTTTTTTCTTCTGCCATCTTTCTCATGGCTCTTGCTTCTACCACATGGTGCGTTAACGGTTTTTGACAATATACAGGCTTATCATAACCCATAGCCATCATCGATGCTGGAGCATGTGTATGATCAGGAGTTGACACAATAACAGCATCAATATCATTACTCATTTCTTTAAAAAGAATTCTATAATCAGCATACAGTTTTGCTTTTGGATGTAATTTTTGCGCTGCTTTTAAAGCGTTACTATCCACATCACAAAGTGCCACAACATCTACCAGATCATGTGAAGAAATAGATTTAAGGTCTGACATTCCCATTCCACTCACTCCAATATGTGCTGTTCTTAATCTTTTATTATTTGACATAGCCCACATTGGAGATGGCAAAAATGCACCTAAAGCTATTGCTCCGGTAGTTTTTAGAAAGTCTCTTTTATTCATATCTTAAGTTTTATAATTTTCTAATTTTTATATTTCTAAACCAAATTGGACTGGAATGATCCTGCAATGCAATATATCCCTTTTTGTATTTACCATAGTCAGGGCTATGTTCCCATTTTCCTGAATTTTTTCTTTTATACCAGTCTGCGGACCATGGAATAAAGGAAACTGTCATTTTACCATTAAGCCAGTACTCTACTTTCTCAGGTGTAAAAACGATACGAGTGGTATTCCACTCCCCTATTGGGTTCAGATGTTTTTTTGCCGGGTCGGCAGGATACATAGCATAATCTGCTGCTGTTTGCTGCCAAGTTTGTAATTTTTCCGGATCTTTGGTAACACCAACACTTTTATTGTAATCTGTAAGATCGTGAATCGCAGCATAATTCACATCATCAATCAGCTGGTATTCAGGTGCCATTTGTGTAGGAGACTTATAGCCATTCTCTTTAACATGATAAAAAATACCACTATTACCACCCTCAGGTATTTTCCACTCCACATAAAGCTCAAAATTATCAAATTCTTCCAATCCATAAATGATGTCTTTCCCACCCTTATAATCTTGTTCTAAACCCAGTTTTGTATCAAAGGTTAATACACCATCTTTAGCAATCCATCCAGGAGGTAATGCATCTCCATTATATGCTCTCCAACCTTTTGTACTTGTTCCGTCAATTAAGTAAATCCAGTCTTCTTTTTGAGAATCAGATCCTGTTTTACAAGAATATATGGATATTACTACTAATAAAACTGCAATAATTCTTTTCATAATAATTTTCAGTTCTTTATTTAAAGCTTATTAATTTTAATGACAAATATAAATCTTTCTTACAACAAACTTTATAACAGTATACTTTACTTTATAAATATCAAGTGTTTTGTTAACAAATAATGAATGAATTGTACTGTTTATTTTTAAGTTTTATCAAAAAAACTCATTTCCTAAAAAGTAAAAAGATATTTGAACAACAATTCTTTATTATATCGATGGCTTGATATAACAATCTTTCCCATCACTAAGCCAGCTTAAAGAGAAACTCAAAAAAGGATTCTCTTTATAATCATCTTTTTCAAAAAATAATCCTATATCGCCATTTTTTAGAATTGTCATAGAAGAATATGCAGATCCACCTGTATAAATTGTTTTTCCGTCTGACCATGTTTTCCCTTCATCATAACTTATTCTAACTGTCATATTTTTTCGTCCTTTTTCCATTTTGGAGTTTGAAAATAATAACCTGTTCTTTTTAAATCCATCTTTTACAGAAGTGTAACGAATAAAACTTGCATTACACCCCGGATCAATTAAAGAAGGTTCAGGTTTTGATATCCAGGTTTCCCCTTCATCAGAAGAGATATGTACATATCGCATTTTGTTTTTATTTGCACGCGCATTCACCATCCAACTTCCATCAACTAGTTCAACTACTTTAGATTCATTTGAAGGTGAGACAGGGACATCTATAAAATGCCATGTTTTGCCATGATCATCACTTCCAAATAAATGCATACCATTATTTAAATTCACCATGCAATGCAGTAACTTACCAGCCCTGGTTTGAATACCTCTTCCTGATGTTATAAACTTAAAATCAATATGCCATTCTGGTTTTGAAATCTGAGAAGTAATATCAACATGCTTTGACCAAGTCTTGCCATTATCTAAACTTTTAACTACATGTAAATAGTACACATCTTTTTCCTTTTCAAGATCCATATAATTGTAAAACAAAAATATTTCTTCAGTAACCTTGTCTACGATCATAGATGGATCTGAGGCAGATTTCCCATAAGTAAAGTCGACAATAGTTTCAATTTTCGACCATGTTTTTCCATTGTCAGCACTTCGTCTTATAACAATATTGATGTCTTTGCTCCATTTCAAATCTCTACAGGAAGGCACCCGTTCATCAATAGCAGCAATAAGATCTCCGTTTGTGGCAGTTACTATTGCAGGAATTCTATAACACTTCACTCCTACTTTCATATTGGCATTAAAAAGATCTTCATAGGCAATAAGATCTTTTGCTAAAACTCCTTTTTTCTTTTGACTATAACTATTTATTGACAAAATAATTAACAGTAACAATATCGCTTTATTCATTTCCATATTGTTTACTTTTACTCGTACATATCAGATAGTTTTGTATGATGCAATTCTTCAAAGAAATCTGCAATAATCTTAACTACTACCTTAAAAAATATTTCTCCTTTTTCTTTGGTTGCCATTTTAGGATTTCCAACTCCAGTATCCTTACTTACGTCTGTCCATTTCCTTTGAGCTGTTGCCCAGCCCTTTTTTAAACCTTCTATTTTAAAAGATTTTGCCTTACCATCTCCTGCTTCAGTCAAGGGAAGTACCAGATCAGGTTTTAAATACATCATTAAAGATGTTTCCATTTCACCAGCATGATCACCTGGTTCATCAAAATATTGAGCAGTTTCTATTATCTGCCACCAATTAATCGAACACACAAACACATTTGGATATTCAATACTTAATTCACGAATCATCTGTTTAAAATTATTACCTCCATGTGAGTTAACAATCACCAACTTGTTAATATGATGACCGTCTAAAACCTGAACAACATCTCTCAAAATAGCATATTGTGTACTCGGATTCATATTCATACACAGGGTAACATCCATCTGCCCAGTATTTACACCAAAAGGAATTGTTGGCAAAACGATTACTTTAGCTTTCTTTTCCCATGCTATTTTTGCTGCTGCAATAGAAATACCTTCAGCCTGCATATTATCTGTTGCGTAAGGCAAATGATAATTATGTGCTTCAGTTGCTCCCCATGGCAAAACAGCTACTTTAAAAGGTTCATCTTTTATTGATTTCCAATTTGTCTCTGCCAAGACATATGGTCGAATATTCTTCATTGCATTTTGGAATTAAAAATTAGTATTTTGCATTTGGATTGTAAGATAAAACACTTTGAAGATAAAATAAAGTGTTTATTGAATTTAAAATTACTTTGATAGATCTTTAGGTTGGAAAAACATATTACGTTTATACAATTATTATGCACAATCATAATAAATCCTTACATTTGCTTTATAATTTAAATTTTTAATCATGAGTAACGGAACAGTAAAATTTTTCAATAATTCTAAAGGATTTGGATTCATCACTCCAGAAGAAGATGGCAAAGATGTATTTGTACATGTGAATGGACTAATTGATGAAATCAATGAAGGGGACAAAGTAAGCTACGATGTAGAAGAAAGTCCAAAAGGATTGAACGCAATAAATGTCAAAGTAATTTAATCTATTACTTTTTACCTTATTTTTATTGTAAAAGCCTATCAATTATGATAGGCTTTTTTTAATTGTAATTCCGTACTAAGATATATAATATCAAATATCCTTTTTCAAAAAGAAAAGCCTCCAGAAAAATCTGGAGGCATCTTAGTAGCGGGAGCTGGATTCGAAAACTGTATTTTCAATCATTTTTTAACGGTTTTAATAGGGTTACAGCGGGGTTAAACTTGGTTTTTATTACTATTTTGACACAAATCTGACACAGGTCACATTATTTTTTTTGGTGTATAATACTCTATTAGAGTGATAATTATCTGTGTAAAATCCAATCATAAATGTATTTTTTTTAATTTTTTCTTGTAAAATTTCCATTTTTAAGACAGTACTAAGTTATACTTTTTTCTAATTCTATTTGTTTAGGATGATTTTTATTTGATCTACCAAGTAATTATATAAATGTAAAACAGTCTAAAACTCCATTGATCTTCTTTAGAATATATCAAAACTGATATAAATCATATTAACTGATTTACAGATTTCATAACTTTGAAACTCAGCCCCTTAAATAACATGTGCTATGTTAAAAATCTTCTCAATCCAGGATCTAAAAAAGAATTGCAAAATCATTTTAAAACATTTTACTTCAGCATTGATACTATTAAATTTCATAACTGTTGTAGCTCAAAATACTAATATCAAATCTCCTGCTTTAGAAACACTTCTCCAGCAAATAGATAAAAACTATGTACCATCTGGATGGAAT
>JAUVCP010000005.1 GCA_030590765.1 Flavobacteriaceae bacterium
ATCACTTGACTTAAATTATTGATCTTTTTCCAATAAACTTGAGAAGTATAGGTGTTTTTCCCATTTGGAGAAAAGTCATCATCAAAAGTATCAGGATCATTAATGGTGTCGAACAAGTTTTCAACATTATAAAAAGCAATCGTTCTTATTTTGTAGTTGGAATTCTGACAATGAGGGATTTGTATAATGAAAAACAGAAAAAATAAGAAGGATATGTAGCTTTTTACTGACAAGTAATACGAATTGTTTGTTTATTAATAACATTTAATTCAAAAGGTTAACATTTTTTCTTAACATTTTTTTGATGTTGACTTTTTTCTTTTAATGGTATTAAAAAGACAGTAACTAATCTTTTCATCTTCAAAAACTATGAAAAACAATTTTGCATTTATTTTTTTTCTAATAGTTTCTTTTCAAAGTATAAAAACACAGATTCTTCCCTCAATTGAAGGTAGAATAATAGATGATTATTCTGGGAAATCACTTGTAAATGTTCAAATTTTACTTTTGAAAGAAGTAACTAAAACCTATTCAGATCTTGATGGAAATTTTAAACTAAATGATATTAAACCAGGAGATCATATTTTAGAAATTACTTTTATTGGATATGAATCAAAACGATTACCATTTTTTATGGATAAAAGCACAGAAACATTAAAGTTGGGAACTGTTCGTTTAAAAGAAAAATATAAAAATGAAGTTGACCAAAGTATTATCAGGTTAAATGATGAAGATCTTTATGAAAATGAAAAAGGAGAATCCAATTCAATTACAGGTTTGCTAAGTTCTTCTAAAGATATATTTTTAAAAACAGTTGCTTATGAATTTAGTCCAACATTTTTTAAACCTAGAAATTTAGGTAGTGAGTATTCTGAAGTTTTACTTAATGGAGTAAAAATGAATAAATTATTTAATGGCAGGCCACAATGGAGTAATTGGGGTGGTTTAAATGATGTGTTGAGAAATCAGGAATTCGTTATAAACATGACTCCTTCTAATTCCACTTTTAGTGGAATTAATGGCTCTACAAACCTCTTAACGGAAGCTTCCAGTTATAAAAAGGGTATTAAAATTTCATATGCTGCTTCTAACAGAAGTTATAAAGGACGGGTAATGGCAAGCTATAGTTCAGGACTCTTAAAAAATGGCTGGGCCTATACATTTTCAGCTTCCAAAAGATATGCTAAAGAAGGTTTTAGAGAAGGGACGGTTTATAATGCGAATTCCTTTTTTACCTCTGTAGAAAAGAGGATAAACGATAAACACCGATTAAATTTTACCGGAATTTATACCAGCAACATCCGGGGAAAATCTTCACCAAATACACAGGAAGTTTATGACCTGAAAGATTTCAAATATAATGCCTACTGGGGAAATCAGAATGGAAAAATAAGAAACTCCAGACTTAAAAATATCACAGAACCCATTTTACAATTGAATCATTTTTGGAACATCAATAGTAAAACATTTTTGCAAACAAATATTACCTACCAGTTTGGTAAAGTTGGGAACAGCAGACTGGATTATGGTGGGGCTAGAATAATTGGAGAAGATGACAATCAAACGATTATTGGTGGTGGTGCAAATCCCGATCCTAGTTATTATCAAAAACTCCCCAGTTATTTTTTAAGGGATATCCATAATCCGGATTATGAAAATGCCTATATAGCCGAACAGGAATTTATAAAAAATGGTCAGATCAATTGGTTGGATATGTATTTGGCTAATCAAAATTCAACGATAAATAATGGCAATAGTATTTATGCTTTGTATGAAGACAGAAATGACGATAAACAATTTACAATTAATTCAATACTTCTAAAAAAAATAAATGAAAATTTTGGGATAAATGCTTCTGTTCAATATCAGAAAATAAAATCTGAAAATTTCGCCAATATGCTGGACCTTTTGGGAGGTAATGGGTTTTTAGATGTTGATATTTATGCAAACCAAATCGACGAGGCACAAAGTGATTTGCAAAATCCAAATAGAATCATTTTAGAAAATGAGCGGTTCAAATACAATTTTAATTTTGATGCATCGGTATTGAATGGTTTTGTACAGGCAAAATATACAACGAGAAAAACAGATGCTTTTTTAGCTGTAAATTATAGCAGTACCAAGTACCAAAGAACAGGTTTGTATGAAAATGGAGCTTATTCTAGTAAAGCTTCGTTGGGCAAAAGTGAAGTTTTAAATTTTAATAATTTTAGTATAAAAAGTGGTGTGGTTTATAAACTTACCGGAAGACATATTATATCTGCAACTGCAGCTTATTTTACAAAAGCTCCTACTTTGCAGAACTCTTTTTCAAATGCCCGTGAAAACAATGATATCGTAATCGGCTTAACCGATGAAAAAATCACAGCATTTGATCTTAGTTATAATATAAGACATCCAAAAATAAATGCCAGACTTACAGCATATGGTATCAATTTAAAAGATCAAACAGATATCTCATTTTATTTTGCTGACGGTTTAACCGGAATTGAAAATTCTCAAACAACAGCATTCGTACAAGAGGTTTTAATTGGAATTGATAAACAAAATTTCGGACTCGAATTTGGTATGGAAATACCCATAATTTCTGGTATAAAATTCAAAAGTGTTGCTGCTATAGGTCAATCGGTTTATAGTTCAAATCCGAATCTTTATTTGACCTCCGATGATTTTACAGAACCATTGAACTATGGTGAGGTTTCTTTAAAGAATTACTTTGTTTCTGAAGGTCCACAGCAAGCATATTCCATTGGTTTTGAATATAACAGTCCGGATTACTGGTGGTTTGGTATTACAGGCAATTACTTTAATAACTCATATGTAAATATTGCACCAATTATGCGAACCAGGAATTTTTATTTAGATAAGGATGGCCTGCCAATCTATGATTATGATGAAGGAACTGCTAAAGAACTTTTAAAACAAGAAAAATTTGATCCCTACTATTTAGTCAATATTGTGGGAGGAAAATCATGGAAGATCAACGATTACTATATCGGGTTTTTTATAAATGTGGGTAACCTTTTAAATACAGAATATAAAACCGGTGGTTTTGAACAATCTCGAAATGCAAATTATAATACACTTTTAGAGGATAAAACAAGAGAAAAACCACTATTCGGACCAAAATACTGGTATGGATATGGTACGAGCTATTATACCTCGGTTTATTTTAGATTTTAAGTGAAAAAGAATAAAAAATTAATGTAAAAGCAATAAAAAATAGATCATGAAAAAAATAACCAATCTTACCCTTATTCTTATTTCAATGTTATCTGTTTCCTGTGTTCAAACAGATGATTTTGATATTCCTAAAATAGAAATAGAAATACTTAATATTGTTTCTACAACAAGTATAAAAGCTTTAAAAAATGCCCTGGATCAATCAGGAGAAAAAATGTATACTTTTAAAGGAAACGAGAGCTCAATAATTGAAGGGTTTGTAATTTCAAGTGATGAAGCAGGTAATTTTTACAAAACTTTGATCATTCAGGATAATTTCGAAAACCCAACCACAGGAATAGAGATCATGATCGATCAAAAAGCACTATTTACAAAATACCATTTTGGGCGTAAATTGTTTGTCAAAATAGCAGGTTTAAGTATTATGAATGATGAAGGAAAGTATAAATTGGGATATTTATTAAAGGATAAAGTAGGTGTTATTCCTTCTTCAATGGTTGATGAATTTATCATCCGTTCAATGGAAACAAAAGAAATAATTCCTAAGAAAATTGACATTGATGAATTTTCAGATAGCCAGATTGGCACTTATATTCAAATTGAAAATATACAATTTAAAAAAGATGAAATTGGAAGAACATATGCAGGAGAACCCTTTGATGAATTTAACGGAGAAAGAATTATTGAGCAATGTTCCAGTCAATGGAATGCAATTTTAAGTACAAGTACCTATTCAGATTTTAAGTCCAACTTGATTTCTGATAAAACAGGGATGATTAGCGCAGTATTAACCAAAGATTTTTATGGTGAGGAATTTGTTTTGTTACTCAATGATCCTTCGGGAATTGAACTCCTGAATAGCGAACGTTGTGATCCTGAATATTTAACCTGTGAAGGAAATTTGGAAAGTGATCAAAATATTCTTTTTTACGAAGATTTTGATATGATGAAAAATGCTAAAGATCTGGAAGAAATGGGGTGGTTGAATCATAATTTGAATTTTGGAAATGGAAAATTTAAGAAACGCAGCAAAAATGGTAACGTTTATATGCAAATATCTGCATATAATTCAGAGGAAGATTTTATGGAAGTCTGGTTGATTACACCCGAAATAAATTTAGACAAATCAAGTGATGAGGTTTTGACCTTTAAAACAAGAAGTTCTTTTGAAACCGGTACAATTTTAACGGTATGGGTTAGTAATAATTTTGATGAAAATATTAAAGATGCAACATGGATACAACTGGATATTAATATTTCGAAAGGATCAAAAGGAAGTGAAAACACCGAATTTATTTCTTCAGGAAAAGTTAGTTTGGATTGTTTGCAGGGTAGTGTACATATTGCTTTTAAATATCAAGGAAGTGATCCAAATAAAACTACTACTTATGACATAGACCATGTTTTAGTTTTAGGAAATTAAGTTTCTTGTTAGCAAAATTTTAGCTTTCTGTTGCGATTTAAATAAATTGGTTGTTTCTTTATATTCTTAATTGCTTTATATGAAGAAATTACTCTCTTTACCTCCCAATTTAGTTCGTTTTTTTTATGATATTGAAGAAAAAGATTCCGATCAATGGTTTTGCGCGTCTGATCCTCCGGGAAATCGTATAGGGTCAGGTGGGGGAACTTCATGGATCTTAAAAGAAAATTGGAAAAATGAAAATGATCAAAAGGATTTTTTAAACTGGCTATCTAAAGAGAAACGAATTATTATTCATGCTGGTGGACAAAGTAGAAGGTTACCCGCTTATGCTCCTTCCGGGAAGGTACTTACACCAATTCCTGTTTTTAGATGGGAGAGAGGTCAAAAAATAGATCAAAACCTTTTGGATCTACAAGTAAAATTATATGAGAAAATACTCAAGAATACACCATCTCATCTAAACACATTGATCGCTAGTGGGGATGTCTATATCCGGTCAGAAGGAAAGATTGATCCGTTGCCTGAAACAGATATTGTTTGTTATGGTATATGGACAAGTACTGAACTTGCAAGTAAACATGGTGTTTTTGTATGTGATCGAAATAATCCGGAAGAATTGCAGTATATGCTTCAAAAACCTTCTCGAGCTGAGTTAAAAGGTTTATCTCAGGAACATTTGTTTCTTATGGATATAGGAATATGGGTTTTAAGTGACAGAGCAGTTGAATTATTAATGAAACGTTCTGGTTATAATTTTAAAAATGAAGGGAATGTGACACTTCAAGACACATTGGGTTTTTATGATCTTTACTCAGATTTTGGCCTTAATCTTGGAACAAAGGCATCAAACCATGATGCTGATCTGAATAAACTTACAGTTAGTATCAAGGCACTTCCAAAAGGTGAGTTTTATCATTTTGGTACAAGCAAAGAATTAATTTCTTCCATGGTTTCTGCTCAAAACAGAGTGATGGATCAGCGTTCTATTTTGCACAAAGACAGTAAGCCTAACCCTTCTATGTTTATCCAAAATGCAATTGTAAGGATGGTTCTTCATCCTGATCAAAAAAATTTATGGATTGAAAATTCGTTTGTTGGTGAAAAATGGAAATTACAATCAGATCATATAATTACAGGAATTCCTGAGAATGACTGGTTATTAAATTTACCTGCTGGAATTTGCTTAGACATAATACCTGTAGGTGATGAAGAATATTGTATTCGTTTTTACGGATATAATGATGCTTTTATAGGCTCAATTCTTACCAATGAAACGGAATACTTAGGAAATTCTTTTGGTAAATGGTTATCATCACATGATTTAGACTTTTCTTCCTTAAATTTTAAAGAGGATACTGATATTCAGTCTGCCAGAATTTTTCCGGTTCTAAAGAAAGAGGATATCCATGAGGATTTTTTAACATGGATCATCAACCCTTTAGGAACATTAAGTTTCTCTCAGGAATGGCTAAACTGTAAAAGAATTTCTGCTGATGAAATTGTAGATCAGGCCAACCTGAAAAGATTATACAGGCAAAGGAATCATTTTCTGAATCTAAATATTCCGATGCTTCGTAAGAATTATAATAAAAGTATTTTTTATCAGATAGATCTTGATGATATGGCCAGGCGTGTAGCAAAAAATAAAATCATCATGCCACTGGAATTGTCAAGTAAAGACCCATATCGTCAAATGCATGAATATATGTTTCAGGCAAAAGTGAAACAATATAAAAATCTGGAATATAAAAATGAAGAGAAAAAAGCATTTCAAATATTGCAGGAAAGTATTATTGAAACACTGGGGTATCATAATATGCAGCCAAAATTAAATGTATTTCAGGATCAAATTGTATGGGGAAGAAGTCCTGTAAGAATTGATGTTGCAGGAGGATGGTCGGATACACCACCATATAGTATTATTCATGGCGGTGCAGTTGTTAATATGGCAATAGAATTAAATGGTCAGCCTCCATTACAGGTATATATCAAGCCATCAAAAGAATATAAAATCATTCTAAGATCTATTGATGTAGGTACAAGAGAAGATATTACCACCTATGATGAATTGGCTAATTTTATTCAGGTAGGATCTGCTTTTTCTATACCCAAAGCTGCTTTGAATTTAGCTGGATTTCATCCAAAATTTTCTTCGGAAAAGTATAGTAGTCTACAGGATCAATTAAAAGAATTTGGATCAGGAATAGAAATTTCTACCCTGGCAGCAATTCCTAAGGGGTCAGGGTTGGGCACAAGTTCCATCTTAGCGGCAACAGTTTTAGGAGTTTTATCAGATTTTTGCGGTTTTAAGTGGAGTCAAAATGATATTAGCAACAGGGCTTTGGTGTTAGAACAGCTTTTAACAACTGGTGGAGGATGGCAAGACCAATATGGAGGTGTTTTACCAGGAATTAAATTACTTACCACAACCAAAGGAGGTAATCAAACACCTCAGATCAAATGGGCTCCAAATTTTGTTTTCACCAAGCCAGAGAATAAATCTCGTATGTTGTTGTATTATACCGGAATTACGCGTACTGCAAAAAACATTCTTGGTGAAATAGTAAGGGGCATGTTTTTGAATGAAAGTGTAAACACAAGTATTTTAAGAGATATTAAACTTCATGCATTTGATACTTTTAATGTTTTACAAGGTGGAAATTTTGATGAGTTTAGTGATTGTATACAAGTTACGTGGAAACAAAAGCAACGTTTAGATAGAGGAACAAATCCTCCGGAAGTACAAAAGATAATTCATATGATAAAAGATTATGTATCTGCATATAAGTTACCAGGAGCCGGTGGAGGGGGTTATTTGTATATAATTGCTAAGGATGCAGAGGCAGCTGGAAGAATTAGAAAAAGATTAAATCAAAATCCGCCGAATGATAATGCTAGATTTGTAAACATGGATTTATCACTAACCGGATTCCAGGTAAGCAGGTCTTAAAAAATTCTCTTTTTTGTTTGAATTTGACAGTCTAATATAAAGGTTTATATAATTCTTTATTACAGAGTATTTTTATTACTTTAGCTATAGTAATAATGGGGGAATTTGAATAAAAAAATATTGTTGAATTGTTAAAACGAAAAGACTCGGCTACTTTTCAAAAAATATACAATGATAATTTAAAAGCATTTATTAATTTTGCAAAGGGTTATCATATTGAAGAATATGACTCTTATGATATTTACCATGATTCCATTATGGTTTTACAGGAAAATGCTATAAATGGAAAGATAAATGATTTAAAAAGTAGTATTTCAACATATTTATTTGCAATAGGGAAATATAAAATATTTCATACTTTTAGAGAAAAGGCAAAAGTTAATATTACCAATGATATTGAAATAATTGAAAAAAACTTTGATTTTGATGTTGACTTTCATGATGAAAAACTAACTAACCAACAAACACTATTAAAAAACGGTTTTAAAAAATTAGGGAAGCGTTGTAAAGATGTACTTGAATTACATTTTAGTGGACATGATTTAGACGAAATAACAGATATTTTAAAATATAGTGATAAAAATGTTTTAAAAAGTCAAAAATCTCGTTGTATGAAACAATTAAAAAAAATCATATTCAACTATGAATAATTTTGAATTAATAGATAAATTTTTTGGAAATTCCTTAACCTCAAAGGAACAGAGTTCTTTTAATGATTTATTACAAAGTGATGAAGAATTTAAAAAAGAATTTCTATTTCAACAAGATCTGAAAAAAGTGATTGCAATAAACCGTAGGGAGGAGTTGAAAATGAAACTTGAGCAATTTAGAAAGGATTATCAGGGGAAATCAAAAAGCAGATTTTTATTTAATAACTGGCTAATTGCTGCTTCTATAGCTTTGCTGGTTGGATTTGGACTATGGTTTGTTAAAGACAGTTATTTCCCTTCTAACGAACAATTATACGTCCAAAATTTTGAGCCTTACCGCAATATTGTACAACCAGTTGTTCGGGGAGAAAATCCGAATACGATAGAGCATAGTGCATTTGTTGCCTATGAAAATAAAGACTACCATAAATCAATTAATTTGTTTAATTCGGTAGATAATCCAAATGATACTTACATTTTGTTTTATAAAGCAATGTGTTTGCAATCCTTAAATAAATTGGATGAATCTATTCAAATTCTTTTGCCAATTGCAACCACTAAAAACACGGAATCCTCTTCAAGGAATTTTGCAGAAAAAGCAGACTGGTATTTAGCTCTGGCTTATTTAAAAATGGGAGATACTGACAAAGCACTATCTCAATTTTTAGTAGTTGCCAATCACCCAACAAATACATTCAAAAAGGAGGAGGCAAAGAAAATAATTAAGTTTATTGACTAGTTCTGCCTTACTTTTTTAAGGATTAAGAAAAGTATTGCTGTGACCACCAATCCTAAAAGAAGGTAATAATAAATATTATTTTTTGGAAATAGTTGATCTGAATTTCCGTTTAAAACAAAACCAGACCAATAAAAAGGATGTGATAGGTTTTTATCACTTGTTAAAGCTAAGTATTCAATTTTTGCTTTTCTTAAAGCTTCACTTTTATTTTCTCCTTTTTTAAGATATTTGTAAAAGGCGACCATTATTTTATTTGTCTCTTTATCTGGTATTTTCCAAAGACTCATTAATACTGAAGGAACACCTGAAAAATGAAACGCACGTGCCATGCTCATTACACCCTCTCCTTTTTCTATTTTGCCAAAACCTGTGTTACAGGCACTTAATACAGTTAAATTAGCTTTTGTATTGCTTAAGTAAATTTCTGATGCGGTTAATTCACCATCTGTAAAAACTAATTTATTAAACTGAGGATACTCATTATTGATTTTAGCATGCATTGCTAAATGTAAAACAGAATAGTTTTTATTGTTATCTAAAAAAGTTTGTTTTTTTGAATTTTCTCCAATAAATAAATCCCCTTCTACAATCTCTTTTATTGTATTCACTTCTTTAGAGGCGGAAGAAAGTGTATTTTCATTAGTATATTCTGGTGAAAAACCCGCCCAAAATTTGAGAGGAGTATAAGTAAAAAAATCATTTTTTAATTCTAATAATAATCGAACAGACCCAGAATAACAAACAGAATAATTCTTTAATAAATATTCATTTTTATCATTTTGTAGTATTTCAAAAGGAATATAATTCAATACATTGTCGGGTATAATTACCAAATTTTCTTTGGTTTTGTTCAACTGTTGTTTCAATAGATATTGATATAGCGTTTTACTTACTTTTCGTATATCATTTCGGGCAATTAATTCACTTTTAAATAATAATGTTTTATTACTTAAATCATCCGCTACAGTATCTCTTAAAAAAGTTATTTTATCTTTAGTAATATTAAAGGAATACAAATTATTTTCTCCTAAAAAATAGATAATCAATTGGGTATTTCTATCTATATTTTTCTGAACATCTGAAATTTCAATTACTGTATTGCCATACTTTAAATTAGCGTATCTGGGATAATCCTTATCAAAAACATTTTGAATGCTATCCAATCTTTTACTAAATAAAATACGTTTATCTAATAATTCACTAAAATATTTCTTGTTGGGATTTGATGCTTTTTTTTCATAATAAAGATCCAGTTTTACTCTCTCCAGGTTCTGCTGTATATCTTTCTCTTTTTCGAGTAATTCATTAGGAATACCACTGTAAAGTTTAAACTTTGAATCCTGCAACCCCTCTAACAAGGTGGTACTTCTATTTGTTTCTGAAAGTTCAAATGCTTTTTCTAAATATTTTTGATCTTTACTTTTTTGATAAAGAACCCAACAGGTATTCAATCCTTTTTCAAAAACTTTCCTATATTCATTAGCTAAATTAATTTTAGACTGATCGGTTGAAAAATTCTGCTGAACATATTCGATCAATGCGATTTCCTGATCTATTAATTTAAAATTCTCTTCCAGAGCATTGATATTATTCGTGCGTTTATAATCATCCTTATACCAATCTCCCATCAAAACAAGTACATTCAATGCCTGGTAGGCAGCATTAACCTCTTCTAAATTATTCTTATCATATGATGCTGAATTTAAGGCCCTTGTAATAAAGGCAAACATTCTTTCTTTATCATTTCTCTTTTTTGCAAGCTTTGCTAAATAGTAATAATCTTCGGCTATGATATCATTCTTATAACCAAAAACCTGCAGATTCTTATCCAAAGCACTTAAAACCAATTTTTCTGCTTCATTAAGGTGAATATCCTGTTCAATATACAATTTAGCAAGAAACAGTTCAGCATTTGCCAAATACTGAGAACTATTAATTTTTTCTCCAATATCTATTGCCTGCTTATAATAAAATATTGCCTTGTCATATTGCTTATCAAGGGCCAAAATTATAGCTAGTTTATAATTGCTTTCACAAGTCCATTTATGCGTTTTACCATAGGTATCCTCTCTAATTTTAAGACTTTTTTTAAGTAGCTCAATGGCTGTTTTATATTCATTTTTTGATTCTAAAATATTGGCATATGAATTATAAACAAAGGTCATATTAGGATTAAACTCACCATAAGATTTCATTCCGACATCTAATGCTTTTTCTGAGTATTCTTCTGCCTTATCAATTTCTTTATTGAAAAAATATAAATGAGCCAGACCTACATAAATATCTGATAAAAAAGTTATGGAATCTTTGGTTTTTAACAAATAATGCTCAGCTTCTTTATATAATATTAATGCCTTTTCTCGCTGAGCAAGGTCTTCATAAAGAATAGCCAAATTATAAGCTGAAGCTGCTAAACCTTTATTATCAGTGGCTAGATTTTTCTTGAGATCATAAGATCTTTCATAATAAATTTTAGTGCTGTCATAATCTGAAAGAAAATAATAACTAATCCCTACAAGGTTATAATTAAAAGCAATATTTGCGGAGTCCTTGAGGGCCAGGCTAATCTTTAACGCATTTTTGGCTGTTTTTACAGACTCTTCATACTTTCCTAAATTTTGTTCAATAGTTGTTTTTGTTTGGTAAGAAAATGCTAAATATTCTAAATTCTTCTGCTTATCTAATTTGGAAATCAAATCATTAATCCTTGAATAAGCCTTTGAAAAATACCCGTTTCTATTGTCAAATCTTGCCAGGGTATTGACTCTATCGACATAAGCACTATCTATATTTTGAGAATATATAAATAGTGGGGAAATCAAAAAAAACAGAATTACTTTATAAAGATATTGTTTAGTCACAAAGTAAAAATAAAGTTTTTTTAATCAAATCAAACTTTATAAATGAAATACTTGAAAATTTTACTAAAACAATGAATTTTACTAAAAAAAAGAGTTGTTATTTTTTATTTTTCTTAGCAATATCTTCTAATTCACTATACCAGACTTCTCCATATTTTCTTATAAGTGCCTGTTTAACAAATTTATAAACAGGAACTTTTAATTCATTTCCTAAAGAACAGGCATCATCACATATTTCCCATTTATGATAATTAACAGCTGAAAATTCATTATAATCCTTAATTCTTATAGGGTACAAATGACAGGAAACAGGCTTTTTAAAACTAATTTCTCCTTGATTGTAGGCTTCTTCAATGGCACACATTGCTACTTTGTTTTTATCAAAAATAACATAAGCACAATCCGTACCATTAATCAAAGGAGTTTCATATTCTCCAAATTCATTTGTTGTATAAAGGCCTTCTTTTTCAACAGCTTTTAGTCCTTCTTTTCTTAAAAATGGTTTTACTTTCGAAAATATTTCTTCCAGAATTTTTAATTCTGCTTTTTCAAGAGGAGCTCCTGCATCACCATCAATACAACATGCTCCTTTACATGCAGCTAAATTGCACATAAAATCTTTTTCAAGAATATCTTCTGAAACAATAGTTTTTCCTAATTGAAACATTTTTATGGAAATAAATTTTTTCAAAAATACTCTTTCCTTTTCACTTAATTCTTTTCACTTTGTCCTTTTTTTAGAGTAATTATTTATCTTTGCGCCCAAGAAAGTATAATATATGGAAATAAATTTTAAAGAAATTCTAACAGCATCAATGGTTTTGTTTGCGGTAATTGACATCATTGGTAGTATTCCTATCATTATTAATTTGCGTCAAAAAGTTGGCCACATCCAATCAGAAAAAGCTTCTATAGTTGCTATGCTGATCATGATTATTTTCCTTTTTTTAGGAACAGAAATTTTAAAATTAATAGGGATTGATGTTTATTCTTTCGCGGTTGCAGGTGCTTTAGTAATATTTTTCTTAGCATTGGAAATGGTTTTGGGAATTGAATTATTTAAAGATGATGAGCCAGAAACAGCCAGTGTCGTTCCTTTAGCATTTCCATTAATTGCAGGTGCAGGAACCATGACAACAATTTTATCGCTTAAAGCGGAATTTCATACTGAAAATATCATTATTGCAATAGTTGTAAACATGGTCTTTGTATATCTGGTATTAAAGTTTTCACATAAAATTGAGAAAGTTATAGGTCAAGGAGGTATCAATGTTATTAGAAAAATATTTGGTGTGATTTTATTAGCAATAGCTATAAAACTTTTTGCATCTAATATAGGAGGGTTGTTAAATTAAAAAAATAAATTTATGAGTTATGATGTTTTAATAATTGGAGGAGGAGCTGCAGGAATGTCCTGTGCTTTGGTATTAGGATCTGCAAATAAAGCACCGTTTGCTGCAGATAAAAAGATTGGTATTATTATGCACCAAAAAGCATCAGCACTTGCCAATGGCTTGTTTAATAATGTTCTAGGAGTACAGCCAGGTACAACAGGTAAAGAGATCTTAGAATCTGGAAAGACACATTTGTCTGATCTTTATGCACACATTGATCAAATTGAAAGGGAAAAAGTAGTTAAAATTGACGGAGTATCAGGTGGTTTTACTATCTTTACCAATAAAAATCAATACAAAACAAAAACCATTGTTGTTGCCGTTGGACCATCCAATTTATTTAGTATTGAAGGTTTAAAGGAATATGTTGAGCCTCATCAAAGTTTACCTCCTGCAAAGGAAAGAATACAACTTAAAAATAAAGATCATATAGTCACAGAAGGTATTTATGTTGCAGGAATTTTAGCAGGATGGATAAGTCAGTTTTCAATTGCAGCAGGAAGCGGAGCTCATGTGGCAACAGATATATTGGCAAAATGGAATGATGGAAACCCAACAGTAGCTCATGATATTGCATAACCAGCCATAAAAAAGCGCTGATTTAGATTTTAAATCAGCGCTTTTTATCAATTACATTTATTACAAATTCTTATATTAGGATCTATCCACATTTTGAATGTCCACAACTAACACATTTTAAACATCCTTCAGAATAGATCAAGCCTTCCGGATCACCACATTCTGGACATTTTTTATCAGCAGCTTCAGATCCTTCTGGAACAAAGCGTTTCAAAGCTCTTGAAACTCCATTTTTCCAGGTATTGATATGATCGTCATAAAGGTTTAAATTCTGAATCAGATCAACTACATAGGCCATTGGCATTCCATGACGTAAAACTCCGGAAATCAATTTAGCATAATTCCAATATTCTTTATCAAACGATCTGGATAACCCTTCAATAGTAGTTTTATAACCATCACTATCAACATAACGGAAGTCATATCTGGCAATTCCTTCTTCATCTCTATTTTTGATTACCCATCCTTTTTCAACCCATTGTGGTAAGTTAAAGGCATCCTTCATTTTACCAGTAAAAATCTCATACGGTTTGTCTTGTATTAAACCTACAACAGCAAGCCATTTTTCTTTTTCATTGTGAAAGCGTACAATTGAAGCTACAATTGTTTTAGGTCGTTTAGGAAAAACAGTAGTTTCATGATAAGGGTTTACAATTTCTTTTTCTTCATCTTTTTCTTTATTGTCTTCTGCAATTAAAATCCCACTTCTTGAACCATCACGATATACAGTAATCCCTTTTAAACCTTGTTTCCATGATTCCATATAAATATCTCCAACCAATTCTTCTTCAACATCTGATGCTAAATTAATGGTTGAACTTATGGAATGTGTTGTATATTTTTGAACTAAAGCCTGCATTTCAACACGTTTTCCCCAGTCAATTTCAGATGCTGTAGCTCCGGCATACGGACTTTTCTCTATATTTTTTTCTCCAGTTATATTCATCCAAGTTTCCAGTTTTTTATGATAAACTGTAAATTCTTCAAAAGCATCTCCCAAATCATCTACAAAATCAACCTTAGCCTTTTTATCCTCCTGATTAATTTTTCTTCTACGCTTGTATGCCAACATAAATACAGGTTCAATTCCTGAAGATACTTGGGCAAGCATACTTAATGATCCTGTTGGAGCCACCGTACTGATAGAAATATTTCTACGTCCGTGAACCATCATTCTTTCATAAAGTTCAGGAAATTCATTGTGAAGCATTTGAACAAATTCTGATTTATCTTCAACATTTCTATTGAAAACCTCAAACTGACCACGTTCAATTGCCATATCAACACTACTGTCAAATTCAGCAGTTATTTTTGATTTCATAATTCCATCAACAGCACTAATTGCATCATCAGTATCAAATTTAATCCCAAGAGCTGCAATGGTATCACCTAAAGCAGTAAACCCTAAACCGGTTCTACGTCCTTTTTTCCCAGTTTCCTGAAGTAATTTCCAGGTATTAATTTCATTTTGTTTGATATTATCTGGTTCAGGATCTGCTTCTATTTTAGTTAATATTTTATCAACCGCTTCCAATTCCAGATCAACAAGATCATCCATCAATCTTTGGGTTTCATAAACTACCTCATAAAGTTTTTTATGATTGAATTTTGCCTTTTTTGTAAAAGGATTATCCACAAAACTATATAAGTTTACAGCTATCAATCTGCAGCTATCACCACCCTGCATAGCAATTTCTGAACAAGGGTTTGTAGAAGAATTCTTAAATCCAGGATAAAGAGATGATGTTGAATAATGATGTTGTCTATCCCAAAAGATCAAACCAGGTTCTGCAGTATGATGCGCACTTTTAATAATGGTTTCCCATAGTTTTACAGCATCAATATCTTTGGTATATTTTGGTGATTTTGATTCAATTGGCCATCGTAAAGTATATTTCTCCTTCTTTTCAACTGCCTGCATAAATTCATCCGATAAGCGAATAGAAATATTTGCACCGGTAACCTTAGTTAGGTCTTGTTTGATGGTAATAAATTCTTCAATATCTGGATGAGCAATATCCATAGTAAGCATCAAAGCACCACGTCGACCATTTTGGGCAACCTCACGAGTTGTACCTGAAAAACGATTCATAAACGATACCGCGCCTGTTGTACTCCCTGCAGCATTAGAAACTTTTGCGTCTCTTGGTCTTAATTCTGAAAGATCTACTCCAACTCCGCATCTTCTTTTAAAAAGTTGTGCCATTTGTTGATCTGTATGAAAAATACCTCCATATGAATCATAAACTGGTGGAATAACAATACAGTTAGATAATGATGCAATGATCTCATCATTACCTAGTCCAAACATCACACTTCCTTGGGGAATCACATATTTAAAATCTTTAAATAATTTATAAATCTTATCTTCCGTTAACTGTTTTCTCTTTTTACCATAGTCAGAATATCCTTCAAAAGTGCTGTCTTCAGATGTGTATTTAGATTCGATCCTACCAAACTCTTTTGCCATTCTTTTATGCATTTGGTCGGGTGTGTTCTCTAAAAATCCACCATCACTATTTTTGACCGCATATTTGTTTATCCATGTAGTTGCAGCTAGTTCATCATTGTTAAAGTATGATAATGAGCTGATTAAAACTTCTTCATAAGTATAGGTTGCCTTTCTGACTTTTTCTTCCACCATGATTTAAAATGTATTTTGTGATTATTTTTCCCGGATTAAAAATATAATAAAAGCAAGGTTCTTTTTTTAATATGTTAAATAATTATTAACAAATCATAGTTAATATTTATTTATTGGATTTACACCAAGTATTTCAAGTGTTTAAAAGAAATTAATCTCAAAAAAATAAAAAATAAAAAATAAATTGATATTTTTATTCACATTTTATATATTTTAAAAAGCAAAAAAATAAAATCACTTTTTCAATTTGTAAATAATCTCCTCCAAACCGTTTCTTTTTATTTCAAAAATAGTTTCCAGCATTTGACCTAATTTCCCTTTTGGAAAACCTTTATTTCTATACCAAATTAGATAGTATTCTGGAATATCGATCAAAAAAACACCTTTAAACTTGCCAAAAGGCATTTTTGTGTTTGCAAGTTGTATTAAAAAATTAGGGTCAGGTTGCAAGATGCTTTAGTTTTACTTTATTATTAGAATTATTTGCCATCAATAAAATCTTGTAAATAGGAAAAGTTCTTAGTCAATTTTCCATTTTGAGTCATACGTGCTCGTTCTAAAATTCCATCTTTATCTCCATTAAAAAATGCAGGAATAACATGTTTCACAAAATTATCACCAAAACCAAGAGAAGCATCTTTTGGTAATTCATTTGGTAAATTATCAACCGCCATTACGGCTATAGCTTTTTCATTTAAAAAATTAATTTCCTTTTCTGCCTTAGCATAATAACCATATATAGGGTCTGCAATAGTAGATGGCCGTATTGTAGAAGCTACCGGACCGTCAATATCACAACTAACATCCGCTACTACTTTTATTCTAAAATATGGGTCTTTAGCCTCCTCTCTTGTGAATATAAAAGGAGCGCCAGTACCGTAAAAATGACATGCTATATAAACATCACTAACTTTTGCAAAACGCATAAAATCACTTTTGTAATCTGTTGGATTATTGAAAAAGTCATACATGTCAATTATTTTTCCATCTATTCTTTTATTATAATCCAACACATCGATCTGGGTATAAACGGCTTTTTCAAATTCTTTTTGAAGATAATCATCCACTCCAACTTCTTTGATACCCATTGCGTCTAACATTTCTTTGGCACCATTACTAACTCTCCCTTTTCCGGTAAGGACAATTTTAATATTTGGAAGTTTGAACTTTTTTAATTCGGCAATCAATTCCTGCTGATCAAGCAGTGTTTGTGCTTTAGGTAGTTCAAATAAATTGTTTTTTAAACCATAGGTTCTAAAAGTATTATATGCACCTACTATTCCCGCATACCTCCCAAAAGCAACTAATCGAACCCCTTTTTGATCAGTAATAACCTCATGATCATAAAGTTCAATGTTTTTATCTAATACAGCTTTTAACAAAGCACGGTTGTATGGTTGTTCTTTAATGGTATGTGAAAAGAAAAAATACTTTTTATTTGGAATCAAGGCATTTATTGGAACCTCCTTAACACCTAACATCACATTACAATCCTTTATATTATTGGTTACTTCAATTCCAATTTTTTCGTATGAACTATCTGTAAAAGTTCTGTTTTCTGAACTTTCCACTTTAATTTCCATTTCCGGAAAGGTTTTTAATAGCGATCTACAAGCACTTGGGGGTAAAACAACTCTTTTATCAGGTGGATTTTTTTTCTCTTTGATGATTGCAAACTTCATATTAAAATAATTTAGGTAGATCAATGCTTAAAAAAGCAATTTTGGTATAAAATTTGTACAAATGTATTTGGTTTTGCAGATTTGTACAAGATTTTTAGAAATGTTTTTTATAACTTTGCAAACCGCTCATTTTATGAGCAAGTTCTTTATTTATTGGGGATGACCGGTTTTGACAGCAAGATCAGTCGGATTATAAGCATGTCGAGTCATGAAATAGTACTCGTAAAAATCGATTTCACTTTTTTAAACGGCGAGAATAACTACGCTTTAGCTGCTTAATCTGAATTATAGTAGGATGAGCCTTGTCCCGCCAGGCGGGAAAGCTAAATGTCTCTTGAAAGCCTTGGTTAACGGCGGTCAGTTTAGAGGCATCGTAAAAGTAAACCTAGAAATATAAAGGCTTTGGTTGTATTTCGAAATTAAAAAAGCTAAGCTTAAAGTAGGTTGTTTTTAATCGGCTTTAGGATGAAAATCAAATAAAAACTAAGCATGTAGAAAGTATTTTGGTTGCTTGTTTGGACGAGGGTTCGAGTCCCTCCATCTCCACTTTTAAACCCATAAAGAACTATAGAACAATTCTTTATGGGTTTTTTATATTCTAAATTTTATTCTTTATTTTT
>JAUVCP010000249.1 GCA_030590765.1 Flavobacteriaceae bacterium
CGTATGACCATACAATTACTCCTCGTTGGGTTTTATCTGGAATTTATTTTTGAATTAAATAGTTCTATTTTAAATTTGACATGGGTATTTATGATGACAATCCTTGCTACTTATACCGTTATCAACAGAAGTGAACTAAAAATAAAAGAATTTTTTTTACCAATATTTATTGCCATTGTACTTAGTGTATTAATTATTGACGCCTACTTTTTAGGAATTGTCATCAAACTAAACAATCTTTTTGATGCAAGATATTTAATTCCAATTACTGGAATGTTATTAGGGAATTCTATAAAAACGATCATAATTGCATTGAACACTTACTACAAGCAACTCAAAAAAGAAAAAGAGTTATACAAATGGTATTTAGCAAATGGAGCCACTAGGCAGGAAGCATTGGTTCCTTTTAAAAAAGAAGCATTAAAAAGTGCTTTTAACCCAGTAATTGCAAATGTTGCTATAGTTGGCTTGATCTCATTACCTGGAATGATGACGGGTCAGATTCTTGGCGGAAGCAGTCCGGAAGTTGCAGTTAAATATCAGATCATGTTAATGATCATGGTGTTTTCATCTTCTATTTTTAGTGTATTTCTAAGTATTTATTTTGCCGATAAAAAGGTTTTCGACAGCTTTGATAATTTAAAGAAGATTAGTAAAATCAAATAATTGATTCTATTTTTCTATTACTGTAAGTCCCATTTTCATTCCTTTTTTAATCATGTAGGCATAAGCTTCATCATAATCATTAGAAATTTTACCATCTAAAATTGCATCTTTTATGAATTCTTTTAAAGTACCTATTTCACGACAAGGTTTTAAGTTAAACGTCTCCATGATCATTTCACCAGTGATAGGTGGCTGAAAATTTCTGACTCTATCTCTCTCTTCTACTTCTCTAATCTTTAAACGTACTTTCTTAAAGTTATTTCTGTATTGCTTCTCTCTCTTATTATTTTTCGTTGTGATATCTGCCTCACAATGTGTCATCAGATCATCAATATCAGTACCTGCATCAAAGACCAACCTTCTCACAGCTGAGTCTGTAACATTCTCAGCCAGAATTACAGGGCGAGAACTTAAAGCAACTATTTTCTCCACATATTTCATCTTTTCATTTAATGGCATATGTAATCTTCTAAAGATCTTCTTTACCATTTTTGAACCAACAAATTCATGCCCATGAAATGTCCATCCTACTTTTTTATCGAATTTTTTTGTTGGTACCTTACCAATATCATGTAATAATGCAGCCCATCTCAACCATAAATTATCTGTAGCTTTTGCAATATTATCTACAACTTGCAGTGTATGGTAAAAATTATCTTTATGTTTTTGTCCTTTGATTTGTTCAACACCACTCAATGCGGTCAATTCTGGCAGAATATAACCTAGCAAGTTGGTATTATACAAAAGCTTTAAACCAATTGAAGGCTTATCAGTCATTAAAATTTTGTGCAATTCGTCTACAATTCTTTCAGTTGAAATAATTTTTAACCTCTCTGAATTTCTTTTAATAGCATCTAAAGAATCTTTTTCAATTTCAAAACTCAATTGAGTAGCAAAACGGATAGCTCTCATCATTCTTAAAGGGTCATCACTATAGGTAATGTCAGGATCTAGTGGCGTTTTAATGATCTTATTATTTAGATCTTCTATTCCGTTAAACGGATCTAACAATACACCATAATTAATTTGATTTAAACTAATTGCCATCGCATTGATCGTGAAATCACGTCGGTTTTGATCATCTTGCAGAGTTCCTGTTTCCACTTCAGGATTTCTGCTGTTTTTAGAATAGGATTCTTTTCTTGCACCTACAAATTCCAGATCTATAATTTCTTTTGATGCCTTATCCGGATACCGTACCATCGCTGTTCCATAGGTTTTAAATATTTGAACCTTTGATTTTTCGGGTATCAACTGAGCAACCTTTTTTGCCAGATCAATTCCACTTCCAACTGCCACAAAATCAATATCTTTTTTATAAGGTCTATGCAATAAAAAATCTCTTACATAACCACCAATTACGTAGGTTTCCAATTGCAAATCAGCTACAGCCTCAGCAACAACATCAAAAACAGGAAGCTCAATGGCTTTTATGTATTTTTTATTTGACATTCTTATTTTCTAAGAAATTCTATTTTACCTTTATTACTAATTTTAACCAGTTGTGAAGATCTATTCTGCTTTTCTTCTCGATGCAAATTTACCACATATTCTACTTTATTTAAAAGAGTTTTATCAATTTCATCAAAGCTTTTTGGAGAAGGCTTACCACTGTAGTTGGCAGAAGTAGAAACAATAGGTTTTCCAAAATCATGAATTAATCTTTGACAAAATTCATCATTTACAATTCTAATGGCTACCGTATTATCATCTGCAATTACATTTACTGCCAAACCTTTAGGGTTTTTATAAATTACAGAAGTCGGACGAGATGTTCCTGCTAAAACACAAGTTACTTTACCTGGTAGATTCTTGATATGTTTTTGCAACATTTCCATTCCATCTACCAAAATGATCAAACTTTTAGATTCTGTTCTTTGCTTTAATTCAAAAACCTTAGCAACAGCATTTTCATCTGTAGCATCACAGCCAATGCCCCAAATGGTATCCGTTGGATAAATAATAAGGTTTCCCTTTTTCAAAGCTTTTAAAGTATTTTTTATTTCTACTTCCATTATTTCATTATTTTTTCATCAAAAATGGCTTGTTTTTTATATAACTGTTTAAGTTTTTTATATCGCATTCTTACACCATTAGAATGATGTGAAGCTATAACTATTCCTGCTTTACC
Source organism: Flavobacteriaceae bacterium (assembly GCA_030590765.1). Lineage (GTDB taxonomy): Bacteria > Bacteroidota > Bacteroidia > Flavobacteriales > Flavobacteriaceae > Lutimonas. The sequence goes on from JAUVCP010000249.1 coordinate 2,798, forward strand.
ATCTAAAAAACCAAATCGGATAAAAAATTCAATAAAAAATCTTATTGGAGGTTTTAAAGATGTATGATAAAAATTAACATTACTTTTTTTAGCAAATAAAGACTGCGCTTTTAAAATTGCATAATGCTCAAGTTTTTGATTATACTGCTTGAAACTCAAATAGGAATAATGATCAATTCTATTTTTAAAGCTACCTATATTTCCATTAAAGCTAATTTTTTCATGAACCAGCGCCCCATTATATCTGCACTTATCTTTCCTAAACAACCTAATCACTTTATCTCTACGCCTTCCTCCGTATTTGATCCGTTTATTATTATAATAATAAAAAGTTCGATAAACATCAAAGCCTACCAAATTTTTAGTATTACACAATGCATCTATAATTTCTTTTTTAAGTTTATCTGAAATTCTTTCATCAGCATCTAAAATATAGATCCAGTTATGTTTTGCTTTTTTAATAGCATAATTTTTTTGAGATGAAAAGTCATCAAACTCACGTTGTATAATTTTTACATTATGTTTCCTTGCCAGCTCAATAGTTTGATCTGTACTATAAGAATCAATTACGATGATCTCATCTGCAAAAGAAACTGAACGAATCGCATCTTCCATATGAATTTCTTCATTAAATGTTGGGATGATAGCTGTAACTTTCTCTTTTGCCATTTATAATTAAATTCAATATTTTAAGATTGCAAAAATACATTTTTTTCGATTGTAAGATTTATTTACAGTCAATATTACTCCATAAATAATATGAAATTTAAGTAATTGCAAAATAAATCACAATAGTAAATAAAGACAATGTTGTATCTTTTTCTAAAAAAAAACTACATTTACCAAAATTATAACCTTAAAAACAAACCTATATGAAAAATTTACAAAAATTCACAATTGCTTTAGTACTATTATTTAGTGTCTCATTATTTGCCCAAAGTCGTGCAAATGAATTACAGGATTTGGTAGATGCTAAGGGAAGTAGTGCTGAATATGAACTGGAAAACAGAGGTTATATTCATATCAAAACTAGTAAATCTGGTTATGATTCTTATGCCAACTGGTGGAATCCAAGAAAGAAAAAATGTATTGCTACTCGTACTTCAGATGGAAGAATTAAATCTATTGTAAATACATTACCATATGACTGCAATAAATCAGCTGACGGTAGAGGAACTCACACTTCGAATAATTATAGTAGATATAATGAAAACTATAGTCATAAAAATTACAATAGTGATAATTTCAATAATTCTTATCATACAAAAGATAGTAGAGAATACAATAGCCATGCAGAAGTACATGATTTAATGAAAATATCTGCTCCGTTGGCATATGAAAAATTACAAGAACGAGGTTTTGTTAATGTAAAAACTGTAAAAGGACAAGATAAACTGTATAAAATATGGTACAATAATGAAACCAACCAATGTATCAAAACGGTTTCTTTACACAAACATATACACGATATTTTAAAATCAACTCATTGTCATTAATTTACAATGCTGTTTTAATTAATAAAAGCTATCTTGATATTATATTGAGGTAGTTTTTTTTATTAATATGTTTGATTGACCTGCAATAAATTGTGTGAATAGAACAATAACTAACTTCTTTAATTTTTTACTAAATTTGATCAAAATTATAAAGTGAAATGGGTTTTTTATTTAAATGGAATAAAGCAAAAAAAGAAGACACTGTATTTATTTCTTATGATGCACATAGAAATAATTTAGG
>JAUVCP010000317.1 GCA_030590765.1 Flavobacteriaceae bacterium
ATTTTGTTTTAGAGTTAATCGTTCTCAATTTAAAACCAGCATCTTTCATAAAACCATTAATAGAATGGTAGACAGTAAACCAATATATCAAAATCAAATAAAACAGATACTAAGCGTATAACTCAAAAGATTTATAAGAAATTTCTTCATATACTATCCGAATTGAAAATTAGAGAGTTCTCAAAAGATGAAATTCAATCCATTGAAACGGAACTTGGTAATTTAAGTTTAAAATCAAATCCTGAGAACAGAAAAAAGTACTTTAAGAAAGCACTCACTAAATTTGAAAAATATTTAAAGGATACATTTTCCTTAACTTCCAAAGGGTATTACGCCGAATTGGGTATAGCTTTAGGAATGACTTAGGGGGTTGTTGCAGGAGTTGTTATTGGTGAGCGTTTTGAAAAATCTTTAGGGATCTCCTTAGGAATTAGCATTGGTATGCTAATTGGTATATTTGTAGGTCGTTATATGGATTCTAAGGCCATGGCTGAAGGTAAAGTGATTTAATTAAACCTTGAAAGTTCAGCAGAAATAAAAGTACTAAGCACAGCGGTTTATGTAAAAATAATAGCCGAATTATTAGTAAATATGTGAGTTGTAGCTGCTTCAACTTCATCGCAATTTGAAAGTGAAGTTTTCTTCAGTCTGCTACTATTCTTATAATCAACGTTAATACCAAAATTGAAAATTACATTGAGAAATTGAATAGAACAGTATGTTTTTAAATGAATATCTTTGTTTAATATAACAATGAACAAATGAACCTCAATAATAAATTTAATCTTGGATTTTTCCCTACGCCTTTACATCCATTAAAAAAATTTTCAAAACAATTCCCTGATTATAAAATCTATATCAAAAGAGATGACCAAACTGGTCTTGCTTCGGGAGGTAATAAAACAAGAAAACTGGAGTATTTGATCCAAAAAACTTTAGATGAAAAATGTGATACGGTAATTACAGCCGGCGCACAACAATCTAATCATTGCAGACAAACTATGGCAGCTTGTGCCATTGCCGGATTGGAATGTCATTTACTGCTTGGAGGTGATAAACCAGAAGAATACAATGGTAATTTACTGCTTTCTCATTTATTGGGTGCAAAGATCCACTTTACGGGAGAAAATAGAAAAGGGGAAGACATTGAAAAGTTAAGATCTGAATTGGAAGTCAATAATAAAAAGGTTTCCATCATTCCTTATGGAGGGTCCAATTTACTAGGGGCATTGGGTTATGTCAATGCTATCAAAGAATTAAAAGATCAATTAAAAGAGCAAAATTTAGATATTGACTATATCTTTTTTGCTTCCAGTTCGGGAGCAACACAGGTAGGTATGATGATTGGAATGGATATATTTGATGTGGATGCGGAATTGATTCCTATAAATATAGATAAAGCTGAAACAGAAGGTTTTTTAGAGAACATTGTTCTTGATCTGATCCATGAGAGTAAACAATTTTTTCATCTTAATAAAGAATATCGTATTACAGATATTCCCCTTGAGAGAAATTATGATAAGGCAGGTTATGGATATTTGACTGATGATGAAAAAGAAGCAATAAAAACCTTAGCTCAAACAGAAGGTATTTTATTAGATCCTGTTTATACAGGAAGAGCATTTTATGGAATGCTGGATTATTTAAATAAAAAGAAATTGAAATATAATAGTAATATTCTTTTCTGGCATACCGGTGGACTTCCCGCTATTTTTAATTATGGAAAAGAATTGTTTTAAAAAATAGCAATATGAATAACAAAACAAAGTACTTGATATACAGATATTTAATTCCACTTTTAATATTTTTACTGGTTTGGCTTGTGTTTGAGTATTTCTATCCGGAGATGATCATAGGTAAGAAAATGTTCTTCGCTGCAGGTATCACTTATTTATTCTCGCCAAAAATTAAAAAAATCAATTTTTTAAGAGGTCAGAATATTCAAATAAAATGGTTTGTATTGGGAAAAGTGATTTTACTTCCAATGGATCATAAATAAATAAGGTACGTTTGAATTATTATAAATGTGCACAATTTGATAACTTTATTGGTACTACCACGAATTTAAAGGAAAGAGAATAAATGCAGAATATTGATTTCAGTAAACAATTTATATTTGATAATAAATTCATAAAAGCTGAAAACAATCCCGATAAGTATCGGAACATTTTAAGCTTCTCAAAAATGAGTTTCACTAATAAGCTTACCTTTGCGCCATGCAAAAAGAACACCAGCTGTCAGATTGGTTACCAACAACCAACAAAGAAGTAAAAATTAGAGGATGGGATAGCTTAGATGTTATTATAATTAGCGGTGATGCTTATGTAGATCATGCCGCTTTTGGTCCAGCTGCTTTAGGTAGAATTTTAGAGAGTTATGGTTTAAAAGTTGCAATTATTCCTCAGCCCAGTGTATATGATAATTTACAAGATTTTGAAAAATTAGGCAAACCAAACTTATTTTTTGCGGTTACTTCTGGCGCAATGGATTCCATGGTAAGTAATTATACTGCAGGAAAAAGAAAACGAGATAAAGACGCCTACACACCTAATGGAGATAAAGGCTTTAGACCAGATTATGCAACTACGGTTTACTCCAAAATATTAAAAAAAAAGTTTCCAGAAGTGCCAGTTGTTATTGGTGGAATTGAAGCTTCTTTACGTAGAGTTACACATTACGATTATTGGAGCGATACTTTAAAGCCTAATATTTTAACCGACTCAAAAGCTGATTTGTTGGTTTACGGAATGGGTGAGCAACCCTTACGGGAATTGGTTACGTTGTTGCAAAAAGGAGTCCCGTTTGAGAGTATAAAAAACATTAAACTAACAGCTTATTTATTAAACGCAAATGAAGAACTTCCTAAGAATAAAAATGTAGAAGATGTTGTAATTAGTTCGCATGAAGCTTGTTTTAAGGATAAAAAAACTTTTGCAGCTAATTTCAAGGTAATTGAGCAAGAGTCTAATAAAATTTATGGTCGTAGAATATTACAAAAAATAAAAGGACAAACTTTAGTTATTAATCCGGTTTTCCCAACCATGACGGAAAACGAAATTGATGCATCGTATGATTTGCCTTTTACACGTTTACCTCACCCAAAATATAATAAAAGGGGTCCGATTCCTGCTTATGAAATGATCAAGTTTTCTATCAATATTCATCGAGGATGTTTTGGGGGTTGTAGTTTTTGTACAATTTCGGCACACCAAGGAAAATTTATTGCAAGCCGTAGCAAAGAATCTATATTAAAAGAAGTTGATGAAGTAACTAAAATGCCCGATTTTAAGGGCTATTTGTCAGATATTGGTGGCCCATCTGCAAACATGTATCAAATGAAAGGTAAAGTTCAATCTATTTGCGATAAATGTGTTGCTCCGTCTTGTATTTCACCAGTTATTTGTTATAATTTAGATACTTCGCATAAACCTTTAACTGAAATATACCAAGCAGTAGATAAGCATCCAAAGATTAAAAAATCATTTATTGGTAGCGGTATTCGTTATGATATGTTGGTACCAGAATTTAATAAAAATGCCGATCCAAAAGAGCTGGAAGAATATAC
>JAUVCP010000110.1 GCA_030590765.1 Flavobacteriaceae bacterium
TATTAAAATTAGATGTAGGTCTGTTTAAAGGAACACCTACATTATATTCATCTCTTCCTACAGGAGCGATGTGGCCAGCAGATGCTTTTGGACCAGGTTCACCAGCTTCTCCATCAGTTACAGGTTCTACAGAATCTGAATTAGGTTATAATGTGATGCCAGCCTTAGCTTTTGCTTGGGGTAATGCTGATAGTAAGCATACTTTTGGTATTTCAGCTTTTGGTGTAAGTGGTTTTGGAGTTGATTTTCCAGAGGATTTAAATTATCCACAAGATCTTCAAGGAAATTTTAATCCAAATTACAATCCTAATGAGCCTTCAAACCCAATTAATTTTCCACAATTTGCAGGTGGATTTGGTCACCTTGAATCTGCATATATGTTGATGCAAATTAGTTTTACCTGGGCTTACCAAATTTCTGATAAATTTTCAATTGGTGTTCAGCCAACTTTTAATTATGAGGCATTAGATTTAACACCTAATCCATTGGCAAGTCCATTTGATGAACTGGGAAATCCTATTGGTTATCCTACTGATGAATCAGCTTCAGCAATGGGTTTTGGAGGGCAATTAGGTTTGTTTTATGATTCTCAAACAGGATTTAAATTGGGTGCGTCTTATAAAACACCTCAAAAATTCTCAGAAATGGACTTTGGTAATGGAACAAAATTCCAAATGGATTACCCTGCAATTTATTCAATAGGTTTAGGTTATTCAAAAGGGATTATTGATTTTGCATTAGATTACCGTTATGTTGATTATGCGGGAACAGAAGGTTTTGAAAAAACAGGATGGACACCAGTAGCATCTATTCAAGGATTTGGTTGGGAGAGTATGTCAGTGGTATCAACAGGTTTACAGTTAAAGGCAATCAAAAAAGTGCCTTTGCGTTTTGGATATACCTATAGTACTAACCCAATTAAAGATGAATTGGCTTTCTTTTCAACTCCGGCTACAGCGATTATAGCTCATGCTTTCCAGTTTGGATTTAGTATCTTATTTAGTGATGCATTTTCTTTAGATGCTGTTTACCATTACGGAATGAGTGACGGGAAAACAGAAGGAGAAATGTTTAACCCAATGTTGGCACAATCAAATCCTCCTTATGGGGCAATTCCAGGTAGTACAGTTGCTTATGATATGAATACACATATGTATATGTTAGGTCTTAATTTTACCTTTGGTGGAAAAGATACCGATGGTGATGGTGTAAAAGATAAAGTAGATGCATGCCCTGAAGTTGCTGGTTTAGAGCAGTTTAATGGTTGTCCTGATACGGATGGTGATGGAATTCAAGATTCTGAAGATAGATGCCCGGATGTTGCTGGTTTAGCAAAATTTAATGGTTGCCCTGATACAGATGGTGATGGTTTCCCTGATAAAGAAGATCTTTGTCCTGATGTTGCTGGTTTAGAACAATTTAATGGTTGCCCTGATGCAGATGGTGATGGCGTAATGGATTCTATGGATAAATGCCCTAATGAAGCTGGTTCTATTGATAATGAAGGTTGTCCTGTTCTAGATACGGATGGAGATGGTATTGTAGACTCTATGGATAAATGTCCGAATATTCCCGGAGTAGCTTCAAATAATGGTTGCCCAATGGTGACAGAAGAAGTTCAAAAGCAAATTACTGATTTGGCAAGATCAATTTATTTTAAAACAGGTAAAGATGCCTTTACAAACGAAACTTCTATTAGATTAGATGGCGTAAGTAAAATATTATCAGAATTTACTGCTTCTAATTTTGTTGTTGAAGGTCATACAGATAGTACTGGTAGTGATAAAGTAAATGCAACGTTATCTCAAAAAAGAGCAGATGCTGTTATGAACTTTTTAATTGAAAATGGCTTTCCTAAAGAAAATATTAAAGCAATTGGTTATGGATCATCTAAACCAATTGGTGATAATAAAACAAAACAAGGTAGACAAGAAAATAGAAGAGTTGAAATATTTTTAGAAAAAGAATAATATTCTGAAAATTATCTAGTATAAAATTAAAACCGCCTTTTGGGCGGTTTTTTTAGTGAAAAAATGTCAATAACTTTTATTGTCTGAAATTAATAAGCATCGTATTTTTGAATTATTAAAATTGAAATGTGAATACTTACCTTAATCATTTAAACGAAGCTCAAAAACAGGCAGTTCTTCAAAAGGAAGGTCCAATGATTATTATTGCCGGCGCAGGATCAGGAAAGACCCGTGTGTTGACCTATCGTATCGCTCATTTGATGAAAAATGGAATTGATCCATTTAATATTTTGTCACTAACGTTTACCAATAAAGCAGCCCGTGAAATGAAAAATAGGATTGCTCAGGTGGTTGGTCAAAGTGAAGCTAAAAATTTATGGATGGGCACTTTTCACAGTGTATTTGCAAGAATTCTGAGAAGTGAAGGTGAAAAATTAGGGTTTCCATCCAATTTTACCATTTATGATACACAAGATTCTGTGAGGTTGATCTCTTCCATCATAAAAGAAATGCAACTTGAAAGGGAAAAATATAAAGCAAAGCAGATTTTAGGAAGAATATCTCAGTTTAAAAATAGTTTAATCACTGTTCGTGCCTATTTTCAAAATCCGGAATTGATCGAAGCAGATAAAATGTCAGGCCGTCCTAAAATTGGTTCGATTTACAGAGAATATGTAGAAAGATGTTTTAAGGCTGGAGCAATGGATTTTGATGACCTTTTATTGAGAACCAATGAATTACTTACCCGTTTTCCTGAAGTTTTGGCAAAATATCAGGATCGATTCCGTTATATTTTGGTAGACGAGTATCAGGATACCAATCATTCACAGTATTTAATTGTTCGTGCTTTGGCAGACAGATTTCAAAATATTTGTGTTGTTGGAGATGATAGTCAGAGTATTTATGCATTCAGGGGGGCAAACATCAAAAATATTCTGAATTTTCAAAAAGATTATAGTGATGTCAAAATTTTTAAACTGGAACAAAACTATCGCTCTTCAAAAAATATTGTGGAGGCGGCAAATAGTGTAATTGATAAGAATAAGACCAAATTAGAAAAAGAGATCTGGACCTCGAATGATGAAGGTGGTTTGATCAAAGTAATGCGTACATTTTCTGAAGGTGATGAAGGCAGGTTTGTTGCAAGCTCTATTTTTGAGAATATGATGCAAAATCAACTTGGTAATCAAGATTTTACAGTTTTGTATAGAACCAATGCACAATCCAGAGCAATTGAAGATGCTTTACGTAAGAAAGATATAAAGTACAGAATATACGGAGGCTTGTCATTTTATCAGAGAAAAGAGATCAAAGATATTTTAGCATATTTGCGTTTGTTGGTCAATTCAAATGATGAAGAAGCGTTGAAGCGAGTGATAAATTATCCGGCAAGGGGAATCGGTCAAACAACCGTTGATAAATTAATTCTAGCGGCAAATCATTATAAAGAATCCATTTTTGATATCCTACTTCACTTAGATAAAGTGGATCTGAAAATCAATTCTGGCACCAAGAATAAATTACAAAACTTTGTAAATATGATTCGAAGTTTTCAAATTGAATCACAGAATAAAAATGCTTTGGAAGTTGCTGAATTGGTTTTAAGACAAACCAGAATGGTCAAAGATATTGAAAGTGAAGGAACTCCTGAGGCGATTAGCAGGGTTGAAAATGTGCAGGAATTACTAAATGGCATCAAAGATTTTATTGAAGAACAAAACCAAAAAGAAGAGGATGCTTCTCTCGCATTTTTTTTGGAAGATGTTGCCTTAGCAACAGATTTTGACAATGAAAAAGATGATATTCCAAGAGTTTCATTAATGACAATTCATTTGGCAAAAGGGCTGGAATTTCCTTATGTTTATATTGTTGGCTTGGAGGAGAATTTATTTCCATCAGCCATGAGTATGAATACAAGAAGTGAGATAGAAGAGGAGAGAAGGTTGTTTTATGTTGCTTTAACCAGGGCAGAAAAGCAGGTTTACTTGTCTTATGCACAATCTCGTTACCGTTGGGGCAAATTAATTGATTGTGAGCCTAGTAGATTTTTGGAAGAAGTGGATGAAAAATATCTGGATTATATTACTCCTAAAAAAGAGGATCCACTTGCGAACAGATTTATCGATAAAGATATTTTTGGAGAAACTCCTAAAACAATGATCAGGTTTAAAAAGCCGGTGCTAAGAAAACCAGAAAAAAGAAACAAACCTGAAAAGACTGTAAAAATTGTGCCACCTAAAAATCTGAAAAGAATCAGCAATATAGATAGTACAAAAGCTAACTTATTTGATAATAAATTAGTTGTGGGAAATGTTGTTGTACATGCAAAGTTTGGAAAGGGAAAAGTGATCCATATGGAAGGAACTGGAAATAACAGGAAAGCTGAAATTAAATTTGAATCAGGTTCTTCAAAAAAGTTACTTTTACAATTTGCCAGACTTAAAATTATTGGATAAATTTTTGCCTTAATTCATGTAAAAAACCTAAATATAATCGTTACTTTGCATGGTATAAGTAATTAAAATTGAATAAAAAGAAATACGTAGATGGATCTAGAATATAATTCTGAAAGAGAACACTTAATTATTCCTGAATATGGCAGACATATTCAAAAATTAATAAATCATTGTATTGCAATAGAAGATGATGCTGAAAGAAATAAAATGGCCAAAGCCATTGTGAAAGTTATGGGAAATTTACAGCCACATTTGCGTGATGTTCCCGATTTTCAACATAAATTGTGGGATCAACTTTTTATCATATCTGATTATAAATTAAATGTTGAATCACCTTACCCTATAATAGAGCAAGAGGTTTTACAGGCTAAACCAGATGCCTTGCCTTATCCTAATTCTCCTTCAAAATACAGGTTTTATGGTAATAATATCCAAATAATGATAGATACGGCATTGACTTGGGATGAAGGAGATATGAAAGAAGCATTGGTTTATACCATTGCAAACCATATGAAAAAGTGTTATTTAAACTGGAATAAAGATACGGTAGATGATGCTGTTATTTTTAAACATTTATCTGAACTTTCTGATGGAAAACTGGATTTGACTGAAGGTAAAGAAGAGTTGTCTCCTTCTAGAAATTTATTGCGAAAAAAGCCAAATAAGAACTATCAAAAAGGTCAACAAAAACAAGGTAAATCAAATTACCGAAAAAGATAATCACATTTTATCCTAAAATCCTTAAGTCATGTCTATATTTAAAATAGAAGGAGGACATCGTTTGCAAGGTGAAATTATTCCTCAAGGTGCAAAGAACGAAGCATTACAAGTAATTTGTGCGGTTTTACTGACTCCTGAGAAAGTGACAATCAGTAATGTTCCTGATATTAGAGATGTAAATAAATTAATATTTATTTTAGGAGAATTAGGAGTTAAAGTTGAAAAAGTTGCTGATAATACGTTTACATTTCAGGCAGATGAAATTGATTTGGATTATTTAGAATCTGCAAAGTTTAAAAAGGACGGAAGTTCTTTAAGAGGGTCTATTATGATAGTTGGCCCACTTTTAACCAGATTTGGAAGAGGGTATATACCAAGACCCGGAGGGGATAAGATTGGAAGGCGTAAATTAGATACTCATTTTGAAGGCTTTATCAATCTTGGAGCAAATTTCAGATATAACAAAGATGAATATTTTTATGGAGTTGAGGCTGGTGAAGAAGGATTGAAAGGTACTTATATGCTTTTAGATGAAGCATCGGTTACCGGAACAGCAAATATTTTAATGGCATCTGTTTTGGCTAAAGGCACAACAACAATTTACAATGCAGCATGCGAACCCTATATACAGCAATTATCAAAAATGCTGGTAAAAATGGGTGCTGATATTAACGGAATTGGATCCAATAAATTGATCGTTGAAGGTGTAAAATATCTAAAAGGTTGTAATCACAGAGTTTTACCAGATATGATCGAAATTGGTAGCTGGATAGGGGTGGCAGTGATGACCAGATCAGAGATTACCATAAAAGATGTAAGTTGGGATAATTTGGGTCAGATTCCATCTGTTTTTAGAAAATTGGGTATTATATTAGAAAGAAAAGGAGATGATATTCATATTCCAACCCAGGAAACCTATGAAATACAAGGATTTTTAGATGATTCTATTTTAACGGTTTCTGATGCTCCATGGCCGGGATTTACACCTGATTTGTTAAGTATTGTTTTGGTAATAGCAACTCAAGCTAAAGGAAGTGTGTTGATCCATCAAAAAATGTTTGAAAGCCGTTTGTTTTTTGTGGATAAACTTATTGATATGGGAGCTAAGGTGATACTTTGTGATCCACACCGAGCAACAGTTATTGGATTAAATCATGAATCAAGTTTGCGTGCAACAACCATGAGTTCTCCTGATATTAGAGCTGGAATTTCATTATTGATTGCGGCATTATCTGCAACAGGAACCAGTACTATTCATAATATTGAACAAATTGATAGAGGTTATGAACGAATTGATGAGCGGTTAAGATCTATCGGTGCTAAAATTGAAAGAATAGAAGATTCTTTTTGAAAATAATAGACAATCTTACCATAAAATAAATTAAACATAGATTTTAATTGAAATATTTGTGACAAATTGACACGAATAAACACTTGGCAAGTAATTTGCTTAAGATGGTGTAATAGGATAAATATGAAATAATATGAGCAATCAAGAAAATAAAGATCAGGAATTTGAAAATGATTTTCAGGATCAGGAAATAGAAAATGAAATCGTGAATGATCAAGAGGAAGTATCTGATAATCAAGAGAAAGAAAATGATGTTGAGAATTTGCAAGCAGAATTAGATAAAGAGAAAAATAATTTCTTACGACTGTTTGCTGAATTTGAAAACTATAAAAAGAGAACCTCTAAAGAGCGAATAGAACTTTTTAGTACTGCAAACAGAGAATTAATGGCAGTTTTATTGCCAATATTGGATGATTTTGATAGAGGATTGAATGAGATCAAAAAATCAGATGACAATGCCATGTTAGAAGGTATGGAATTGATCTATAATAA
>JAUVCP010000384.1 GCA_030590765.1 Flavobacteriaceae bacterium
ATTCGTATCGTTTTGACTGCACATCCTACACAGTTTTATCCGGGTGCAGTTTTAGGAATCATAACAGATCTTACCAATGCCATTGAAAAAAATGATCTTGTTGAAATTAAAAAACTTTTGGCCCAGTTAGGAATCACTCCCTTTTTAAAAGAAGAAAAACCAACACCATATGATGAAGCGGTAAGTCTGATCTGGTATTTAGAAAATATTTTTTACCATGCAGCTGGAAATATTTATAACTATATAGAAAGTAATATATACGAAAATAAAAAGGTGGTAAATGAGTTTGTAAACCTTGGTTTCTGGCCAGGAGGAGATCGGGATGGCAATCCGTTTGTTACTACAAAAATTACACTTGACGTAGCAAATCGCCTACAACAATCGATCATCAAAAACTACTATCGGGATATTCGTGAATTAAAACGAAAGCTTACATTTAAAAAAGTTGCAGACCGGATTGCAGTACTTGAAGACAGATTATATCAAAGCTTTACCCATGATAAAATTTCAATTTCTTTTGATGAATTTTATCATGAATTGATCCAAATTAAAGATCTGGTAATACAAAATTACCAATCCTTATATTTATCTGAATTAAAAGATATTATACATAAAGCCAGAATTTTTGGTTTCCATTTTGCGACACTTGATATCAGACAGGACAGTAGAGTTCATCATAGTGTTTTTGAAGATATTGTAAATCTGCAATTGAATAAAGATTCTGAAATATTTCCAAAAAACTATTGGAATTTATCTGAAAAGAAGCAAATAAATGTACTTTCAAAAATAACAGGAACAATAGAAGTAAATGATTATAAAAATGAAATTGTAGTAAAAACTTTAGAATCAATCAAGGCTATTAAAACCATCCAAAAAAACAATGGTGAAAAAGGTGCAAATAGATATATCATAAGTAACAATCAAAGTGCTTTAAATGTGATGGAGGTTTATGCTATGCTCAAATTAACTGGATTTCAAGAAGACCTTACAGTAGATATTGTTCCTTTGTTTGAAACTATTGATGATCTTGAAAACGCCGATATGATCATGGAACAACTGTATTTGAATAAGGCTTATATGAATCATTTGCAGAATAGAGGTTATAACCAAACCATTATGCTGGGATTTTCTGATGGCACAAAAGATGGTGGCTATTTAATGGCTAACTGGTCTATTTTTAGAGCCAAGGAGAAATTAACACTTATTGCCAGAGAACACAACATCAAAGTTATCTTTTTTGATGGCAGGGGTGGTCCTCCAGCGCGTGGTGGTGGAAAAACTCATCAATTCTATGCTTCTTTAGGACCAACTATTGAGAGTAAAGAAGTACAACTAACAATTCAAGGCCAAACAATTAGCTCAAAATTTGGTGTTATTGAATCTGCTCAATATAATCTGGAACAATTGATCAGTTCGGGTGTTAGTAATGAATTTTTTGATAGTGCAAAAAATTCATTGACAACTGAACAAAGGGAAATTATGGATGAATTATCCAAATCAAGTTATAAAGCTTATAATGATTTTAAACAACACCCAAAATTTCTACCTTATTTGGAGAAGATGAGTACACTACAATATTATGCAAAAACAAACATAGGTAGCCGCCCGTCTAAAAGAAAAAGTTCAGATAAACTCAATTTTAGTGATTTAAGAGCGATTCCTTTTGTAGGCTCATGGAGTCAGTTAAAACAAAATGTGCCAGGATTTTACGGACTCGGTTTTGCTTTACAGAAATTTGAAGATGCAGGAGAATTTGATAAGGTAGTACAATTGTATAACAACTCTAAGTTTTTTAAAAGCCTGATAGACAATAGTATGATGAGTATGAAAAAATCTTTTTTCGAATTAACCCGTTATATGGAAAAAGATGAAGAATTTGGTGGTTTTTGGCAATTGATCCACAATGAATTTTTAAATGCTAAACGATTGGTTTTAAAATTAGCAAATTTAGATGAGTTGATGCAAAATTATCCGGTAAGCAAAGCATCTATTGAGGTTAGAGAATCTATAGTGTTGCCATTATTAACCATTCAACAGTACGGACTTAAAAAAGTACAGGAATTAAAAGCAATGGGTAAAATCGATATAAATGAACTGGAAACTTACGAAAAGATCATAACACGTTCTCTATTTGGAAATATTAATGCAAGCAGAAATTCAGCATAAAATGAAGTTAAACAAATTTATTACTTAAAACATACTAAAACCTTAAGCCTAAACGTTATATTATTTCAATCAATACATAATAATAAAAAAAGGGGCTATGAAAAAGATTTTTTTTATAATTGGGTTTATTATATCGTTTTTATTTTTATCCTGCACATCAAATGATGTAAAAGAAATATCAGGTACTTTACTTTTTAATGAAATTGGGACACATAGTTTCAATATCAATGCCGAAAATATTCAGGCAACCATAACTATTGCTGCTCCTAATAAAGGAGAGGTTCAAGTAATTGAAAATGTAAATCTTTACAGAACTGTTGATTATACAGCAAAGATCAATGATAAAAGTGTACCTAGTTCTAAATCAGAATTGTTAAGTAATCTGGTTGTTCTTTATAAAGTGAAATCCGGTAACGAATTTACTAGCAATCTTGACAACGGTTATATTAAAATCGACTGGAAAGGGTTCTATTAATTCAAACTATTTTACAAATTTTCAATACATTGAATTAGATTCTGTTTTAAAATAATAAAAAATTTCAATTTTTATGTACTTGCTTATTACT
>JAUVCP010000378.1 GCA_030590765.1 Flavobacteriaceae bacterium
AATTATCCCGGAAGTCCTATGGTAAAACAGGCCAGAGCAATGGTTAAAAATAGAGATTTGGGAAAAATCAGAAAAGTTCAAGTACAATATTTACAAGGCTGGCTGGCTACATCTGTTGAAAAAACAGGCCAGAAACAAGCATCTTGGCGTGTTGATCCAAGCAAATCTGGTATTGGAGGAGCTTTGGGAGATATTGGTACTCACGCTGAAAATTTGGTAGAATATATTTCAGGATTGCAGATTGAAGAACTAGCTGCAGATCTTGGTAAATTTGGTCAAGACAGAGTTTTAGACGATGATGGTAATATTTTGTTACGAATGGAAAATGGAGCAAAAGGCACTATGTCTTTTTCTCAAATTGCAGTTGGAGAAGAAAACAATTTGGCAATAAGAGTTTATGGCGAAAAAGGGAGCTTGATATGGTCGCAAGAAAATCCAAATCAGTTAATCACACGATGGCTTGATCAGCCCAAAACAGTTTATACTCCAAACGGAAATAATTTACATTCTGATTCTTTAACTGCATCGCGAATTCCTGCCGGACATCCGGAAGGATATTTAGAAGCTTTTGCAAATGTATATAAGAATTTTGCTTCACATCTCAATGCGAAATTATCCGATAAAGAAATTAAAACACCCGATTATCCTACAGTAGCAGATGGAGTAAGGGGGATGAAATTTATTTACGCTTCAGTAGAAAGTGACAAGAAAAATTCAGAATGGATAAAACTAAACTAGAATAAAATGAAGACTATAAAAGGGCCTGCTGTATTTTTAGCACAATTTATTGGTAATGAATCTCCATACAATTCTTTAGATGGTTTATGTAAATGGGCTTCAGATCTGGGTTACAAAGGCATTCAGATTCCAACTTGGGAAACCTCTTTAATAGATTTAGATAAAGCATCAGAAAGTAAAACATACTGTGATGAATTGAAAGGACAGATCAATTCTTACGGATTGGAAATTACTGAACTGGCAACTCATTTACAAGGGCAACTAGTTGCAGTACACCCTGCATATGATATTATGTTCGATAGTTTTGCTCCGGTAAAAGTGCAAAACAACCCTAAAGCCAGAACAGAATGGGCTATCAACACAATGAAAAAGGCTGCTGTAGCAAGTAATAATTTAGGATTGAATGCTCATGCTACTTTTTCAGGATCTTTATTATGGCATACAATGCATCCTTGGCCACAAAGACCTCCTGGACTGGTAAAAATGGGATTTGAAGAATTGGCTAAACGTTGGCTTCCAATTTTAGATGTTTTTGATAAAAATGGTGTTGATGTTTGTTATGAAATTCATCCAGGGGAAGATTTGCATGATGGAGATACTTTTGAGCGTTTTTTGAAAGCAACAGGTAATCATAAACGGGTAAATATTTTATACGACCCATCACACTTTGTTCTACAACAATTGGATTATCTTGAATATATTGATCACTATCATGAATTTATCAAAGCTTTTCATGTTAAAGATGCTGAATTTAACCCAACAGGTAAAAAAGGGGCCTTTGGTGGGTATAATAATTGGATAGATAGAGCTGGTAGATATCGTTCACTTGGGGATGGTCAGATTGACTTTAAAACGATATTTTCAAAATTAACCCAGTACGATTGTGATGTTTGGGCGGTAATGGAATGGGAATGTTGTATTAAAAGTCCGGAGCAAGGCGCAAGAGAAGGAGCTCCATTTATTCAAAAACATATCATTGAAGCCACAGAGAAAGCATTTGATGATTTTGCCGGAACCGACACAGATAAAGAAAAGTTAAAAAATATATTAGGAATTTAAAACTTATGAGAAAATCTTTATTTATAGCATTATTACTGTTTTTTTTAAGTCACTACAAAGGCGTATCTCAAGAAATCCAAAACAGTATTCAAAAAGAACCAACCAAACCAAAAGAAACTGAAATCTGGAATCCAAGAGTGCCTGTTGTTATTCCTGGAGTTAATAATGGAGCACCTTCGGATGCAATTATCCTTTTTGATGGCTCTAATTTCAATGAATGGACAAGTGCAAAAGATGCAACACCAGTAAAATGGATTCTTAATAAAGATGGTAGCATGACTGTTAAGAACAGAACAGGTAATATTCAAACGAAAAAAAGTTTTGGGAGTGTACAATTACATATTGAATGGAAATCACCAAAAGAAGTACAAGGTAAAAATCAATCGCGAGCAAATAGTGGTGTTTTTTTACAAAAAAGATATGAAGTACAGGTATTAGATAACAATAATAATGACACCTATATAAATGGTCAGGTTGGTTCCATCTATAAACAATCTACTCCTTTGGCAATGGCTTCTGCTCCAACCGGAGAATGGAATGTTTATGATGTTATTTTTCATGCTCCGGAATTTGATTCTAAAGGAAATAAAATCAAATCAGGTACGATAACCGTGTTGCATAATGGTATCTTAATTCAGGATCATTTTGAATTAAAAGGGACTACAGAATATATAGGCTGGCCAAAAAACACTGCGCATGGTAAAGCACCGATCTCATTACAGGATCATGGAGATAATAGCCGTGTAAGTTATCGGAATATTTGGGTAAGAGAACTGGATAAATAACAACTCAGTTACGATACTTATATGGTATTTGTAAAATGCTTCATTGGAAGTTGCAAAAGTTTATCCTAAAAGGGTTATAATTCCAGGTAGAGTAGCAAATATTACAGAATACAAACCAGAAGTTCACAAAGGGTTAAGAGGTCAATGCCAAAATAGAAACAGATGCTGGAGAGGCTGTCTTTTGGAGCTTATTTTAGTAGTCAGGCAGCAACATTACCTACGGTAAATTT
>JAUVCP010000320.1 GCA_030590765.1 Flavobacteriaceae bacterium
GATTATAGTTAAAATTTGAATATTTCCAAAACTATGTAAAACATCTTTTACTAAGGTCTGGATATGATTACTTCGAGGAATATTTGCACCAAATAAATTTCCTATTTGGTTAGTAGCAATAATTATTGCAGAACCAGTAGTAAAGCCACTAATTACTGGTCGGGATAAGAAATTAACCAAAAAACCAAGTTTAAAAAAACCAAACAGTATCTGAAAAAAACCTACAAAAAAAGCAAGGATAATTGACATAAAAATAAAGTGCTCAGACCCTACCACAGCTAAAGCACTAACTCCTGATGCAACAATTAAAGAGTCCATGGCAGCAGGACCTACAGACAATTGTCTTGATGTTCCTAAAAAAGCATAGACCAGTTGTGGGACCATTGCAGTATACAATCCGTAAATAGGAGGTAATCCGGCAATTGTGGCATATGCAATTCCTTGAGGGATCAACATTACACCAATCGTAATACCGGCAAGAATATCATTTTTAAACCATGAACTTTGGTAAGAAGATATCCAATCTAAAAAAGGGAAATATGATTTGAGTTTCATTGATTGAACAAATATACAAAAAACAAAAAATGCTTTGAAAATAAAAATTTAAAAACTCTTTTCAATTAGATTATCACATTCATTAAAAATTCGGGTAGTGCATTTGGAGCATATATCGCTATCCAGTTTTTTGTAAATGGTTTGGATCGCCACGTTTTTATCATCAAAAAAATTTTCTAATCCGATTTGATCTCTAAATCCTCCTTTGGATAAAATTTGCTGACTTACAATTTTTAACCCACTAAAGTAAATTCCACCTCCTCTTTCCTGCCATCTTATAACTTCATGTGCTAACCATGTGGCACCAGCCAAATCAATAAAATTGACTCCTTTTGCAACAATCAGAATGTGTTTAGACTCTCCGCTTTCATATAAATTATCGAAAAAATCAGACACAACTTCTAAAGCAGCAAAATATATAGAACCATCAATTCTAACAATTTTTAATTGAGGGCATTCTTTGATCTTAGAATCTCTCAGAATATTTATAAAACGATGAGATTCTGACGAACCCAATTCAGCAATATTGGGTTTTGCTGTTTTATCTAAATAAAAAAACAGGGACAATGCAATTCCAGAAAATAAAGCTACTTCCAATTCAAAAAATAAGGTGCCAAAAAGTGTTACTCCTAAAACAATTAATTCGCGACCACTACTTTTTACTACTTGTTTGATATGGTGAAAATCAATTAAATTATAACCAACCAGTAAAATAATTCCACCCATCGCCGGTTTAGGCAAAAAAGCAGCATAATCAGAGAATAAAAGCAATACGATCATTAAAAATAAGGCGGCAAAAATTGCAGACATTGGAGTTTTAGCCCCTGCCTGATAATTAACACCTGATCTTGTAAATGAACCCGATCCCATATAACTGGAAAAAAGACTCGCTACAATATTTGACAGTCCCTGACCTTTAAATTCCTGATTACTATCAATTCTTTGATGAGAAGAAAGTGCAATAGATCTCGCAATTGCAACGGCTTCTATCAAACCTAATAGGGCAAGAGTAAAAGCACCTCCACTCAAATTTTTGATATTCTCTAAATTTAATTCAGGAACTTCAAAAGGAGGTAAATTAGATGGTATTTTTCCAACTGTTAAAATACCATTTGCATCTCCTCCAAGTGCTATTGCTAAAAAACTTCCTAATACCATTGCAATAAGCATATAGTATCTTGACAGCGGCTTTATAAACTTTTGGATAATAATTGCAATGATCATGGTTCCAAATGCAACCGAAAGCACATACCAATTAGCATCAGAAAAGTGACTAAATATATACTTTATGATATCATAAAAAGAGCTTCCCTGCGGAACGGGTATACCAAAAACATGCTTTAGCTGCTTAAACCCAATTAAAATTCCTGCTCCTGCTGTAAATCCTATAATTACTGAATGAGAAACAAAATTTACAAGTCTGCCCATTCTGGCTAAACCCATGGCATATTGAATGACTCCTGCCATAAAGGTAAGAACCAGAGTAAGCATTATATAGGTTTGAATTTCGTTAACAGGATCTGCAAATTTGCTAATAGTTGCAAAAACAACAATTGAAATGGCTGTAGTTGGCCCTGAAATTAAATGGTAGGAAGACCCAAATAACGCGGCAATAACGGGTGTAACCATAGCTGTATAAAAACCATAAACAGGAGGTAACCCTGCGATCATTGCAAAAGCAACAGCCTGAGGAATTACAATGATCATCCCAGTAATACCAGCAATTAAATCATCTTTCCATGATTTTTTCGCCAAGGGAAGCCAGTTTAAAAAAGGGAATATCCTTTGCAGCATTTATTGATAATCGTATTTCTAAGGAAAATATAATTGAATTGTATTTTCCTTAGAAGATAGTTTTAGTTATTAGACTTTAACAACTATTCAAAGTTGTCTGAAAAGGAATAATACAAATTATATCAATCCTTTTTTAAATATTTTCTTCATCAAATAATTTGATCAATTCATCACTTGATGGTCTTGGAGCAGTAGGAGTGACAATTTTTCCGTTAGGATCAATCAAAATAAATCGAGGTATACCATTAATCTTATACCCTTGAACAAATTCTGACTTCCATCCTTCTGGCGCAAACAACTGTATCCCTCCCAAATTATTATCAGCAACAAATTTTTTCCAGTTTTCATTTGCTTTTTCCCAAGATCCTCCATGTGATCTGTCGTCATCAACTGAAAGACTCACAAAAGCAATTTTTTTACCATGGTATTTTTTCTCAATTTCTTTTAAAGCCGGTATTTCAGCTTTACAAGGTCCACACCAGGTTGCCCAAACATCCACATAAACATATTTGCCTCTAAGATCTTTTAAAGAAGTTTTTCCTCCTTTAAAATTTTCATATCCAACAAATATTGGCGAAACAGCTCCTTTAGGCAAATCTCTTTTTAAAGCTAATTCATCATTTAAATATTTTCTGTAATAGTTTAGCATTGGATCGATTTGCTTTAAACCATTATTAATGATGGATGAATCAACACCTTCACCTGAATTATAAAAATCAGTTAATTCTTTTTTTATCTCTGTAAACTTAGTATCCAATCCTATAGAATCTAATTTAAGAAAACTATCCATATCCATAATTTTTTCCTGCAGTAGTGACATTTGTGCTAAAAAGGTACTACTTTCTGATCCTTCACCAGTATATTTTGCAGTTTCATCAAACATCTTTGTGTCTAAAGTCATTTGGATATCATCTCCATTCTTTAGGAACATATTGGTAGATTCAGTTCCATCAAAGAAAGAATAAACGCCTGGTTTAACTTTTAAAGTATCCTTAAAAGTCCCATCTTCATTAACTTTTATGGTCTTAGAATAAGTACGACTTCTAACAACAATAGAATCACTATTTTGATTGATAATTTTTCCCGAGAAAGCTACATAATTTTTAGGTGCAGTTTCTTTTTTTTCACATGATATTATTGCCAAAACAGCAATAAGAAATACAATTTTTTTCATTTTGATTATTTT
>JAUVCP010000303.1 GCA_030590765.1 Flavobacteriaceae bacterium
CCTGTTTTTTTTATAAAGATATCTTTATAAAAATTTAGTTTGTGAAATTAAGTTTTATTTAAAAGATACACAGGTATAAATATTACACATTAGGTTAATTCTTTGTTAAATTAATTAGTGATTTTTATGTTTTATGATATCAACCATATTGAATAAATTATATATTTTTGCACTCTTATAATAATTAAATTATGAAAAAATATATAGCATTAACCTTATTCTTTGTAATAAACATTTCAGTAAAAGGTCAGAATCAGGACTTAACGAAATTGTATGAAAAGGTTAATCCGGCCGTTGTTGTGATCCTTACGGAAGTAAAAGATGTTGTTAATGTTGGTGCTGTTACAAAAACTGTGAGTTCAGAAGGCTTGGGTTCAGGTTTTATGATATCTGATAAACAGATCATAACTGCAGCACATGTGGTTCAGGTTGCTGAAAAATTAAATGTGAAATTTAGTGATGGAGAAATAATTCCTGCAAAAGTGATTACCTCTTTTAATACTGCAGATGTTGCTTTATTAGAACTTATATGGCCAAGAAAAAATGCTATTACAGTAAAACTTGGCGATTCTGATAAAGCAAAAATTGGATCCAGAGTTTTTGTTGTGGGAGCACCTTTTGGTTTGAGTCATTCTCTTTCATCAGGATATGTAAGTGGAATATTGAAAGATGAAGAATCCAAAAATCCTTTTACCATATCGGAGTTTATCCAAACTGACGCTGCAATAAATACTGGTAATTCTGGTGGGCCAATGTTTAATATGCAAGGTGAAGTTATTGGAATTGTAAGTAATATCCTTACTGAATCAGGTGGTTTTCAAGGAATTGGATTTGCAGCTACTTCAAACTTAGCGAAAACTTTATTATTGGAAAAGAAAAAATTCTGGAGTGGTATTGAGGCTAAACCTATAAGTGGTAAAATGGCTGAGATTTTTAATTTACCTCAGAAAAGTGGGTTATTAGTACAAAAAGTTGTTAAAACATCGCCTCTTGGTATCATTGGATTAAAAAGTGGAGATGTTGAAATGATCATTGATAGTCAAAAGATATTGGTTGGTGGTGATATAATTTTATCGTTTAACGGAATTGAAATTGAATCAACGGAAGAATCATTGATTAAACTGGCTAAAATGTTAGAAAATAGAGAAACTGATGATCCTATTGAACTTACCGTATTAAGAGCAGGAAAGGTTATTACATTAGGTCGTAGAAAATAATTTTTAGGTTGATTTCAAATTTATTAAATATATTATTATTTTGATATGCAGCCTACTACACATCTTGTATCCATTAAATTGATGATCTTCCATTTCTTGTTTTTGTCTTTTACTAATTGAAATGAGTCAACACCACAATGACTAAATTTATCACCAATAAAAAAGACATAATCCGTCCAAACTTGTGCGAGACCATCATCAATTAAGATTCTAATATTGCTTATTCTTTCATCCCAAATATTTTCATGGGGAGATCCCACTGCATTTAAAAAATGACTTAGTTTACCTTCCTCAAGTTTCTGTTCTCCAATTTTGGAGCTATAAGAGGTAAACATACGGACTTTTTTATGGAACGTTTCATGTACTTTAGCGCTATCTCCTTTTCTCATTCCATCAAATAGAGAAATTATTACATTATGAACATTGATACTATCTTTTTGAGATTTGTTTTGAGATTTTATCTGAAATGCAAGAAGAAAAAATAAAAAGAAAAGAGGTGAAAATTTAACTATCGTCATTCTTAAAGTTTAAAACCTTTCTAAGGTAGTGATTTTGGGTTTTTTTTCTACTAAAGTTGGATTGATTATCAAAATATTCTACTCTTTATATCCTATACTCTGTTGAAAAAGAGTCAAGTGTGTTAAATAATTGTTAATCCTGTAACTTGTATAGCCTAGTACTGTAACAAATAATTTAATACTGTGTCTTCTAAGTATAAACATTAAAATAATTAAATTATGAAAACTTTATCAAACACTTCAAAAGAATCAGGAACCAAAAAATACACTCAATTTTCCTATTTTAAAAATGCAAAGAGAATACGCTGGTCAGAGTTTAGAAATTACGGTCATTGATAAAAAAAACACCTTTAAAACTTATTTATATTTATCATAGGACATATACAATTACTACTTCAATAGATTCAATTTTTAAAACTTTAAAAATATAAAACCTATTCAAAAATATTTGAATAGGTTTTTTACAATTTTACTTCTCTAAACTTAATACCCAATTTACTTTCAATTTCTCTTACTTTATCCATTTCATATGGTAAAACCAAGGCAATGGAAAACCCTCTTTTACCCGCTCTGGCAGTTCTACCGCTTCTATGCGTATAATAATCTAATTGTTCGGGTAACTGATGGTGTATTACAAATGCCAAGCTACTTACATCAATCCCTCGTGCCGAAACATCTGTAGATATCAATACTTGTAAGCTCTTATTTTTAAAAGCACGCATCACTTTATCACGTTCTTTTTGCTGCATATCTCCTTCTAAAGCACCTACTGAAAAGCCTTCTTCTTTTAAAGCCTCCGTTAAATTTTGAGTACCTCTTTTAGTTCTGCAAAAGATAATTCCTCTATCATTAGTATGACTTTCTAAATAACCAACAATGATGTTAACTTTCTCTTTTATAGAGGTTTTTATAGGCTGATGGGTAATATTTGCATTGACTAAAGCATTTTTATTGACTTCTATCTTTACTGCTTTAGGAGACATGTATTTTTTAATGATCTGAAGAATTTCTTCAGGCATTGTAGCCGAAAATAACCATGTTTTCTTTGCTTTTCCGGTATATTTCAAAATTCTATTCAATTCTTGTTTAAAACCCATGCTAAGCATTTCATCTGCTTCATCAAGTACCAAAATCTTTAAGTTTTTCAAATCTACATCACCTCGTTCAATAAGATCAATCAATCTGCCCGGAGTTGCTACGACAATATGCGTAGTTCTTTTTAAATTATTTATTTGCCTGTCAATTTTTTCACCACCATAAACAGCTTCTACAAATATCTTATCATCAATATATTTGGTCAATTTAAACAGCTGTTTTTTTATTTGTTGTGCCAATTCCCGTGTTGGGGCTAATATTAAGGCCTGTATAATTGGTTCTGAAGCATCTATCTGATGTAGAATAGGTAATCCAAAAGCAGCAGTTTTACCTGTTCCAGTTTGGGCTAAGCCAATAAAATCAGTTTGATCTTCTAACAATACGGGAATTGTTTTTTCCTGAATTTCTGTTGGGATGTTTATTCCTAACTCTTTTAAGGCTTTTATGTAGGATTTTTCTACTCCTAATTCGGTAAATGATGCCATCTTTATCTTATTTGAATTGCAAATATAAGATTTGCATTGCAAATTAATCGGAATACATTGTGAGAAAACTAAAAAGTCCTTAAAATTGCAGCTTCAAAAAAATCCTTTATGCAAGTAAAACTCATTTGTTCTGATATTGATGGAACTCTTTTAAATAAAGATCGTGAACTTTCTGATAAAACAATTTCTGAAATAAAACGGATTGCTCCTACTCCATTTATTTTGATATCATCAAGAATGCCGCAGGCAATGACACATCTACAAAAAGAACTGGATATTCTTCATTTACCAATAATTGCTTATAATGGTGGTTTGATCTTATACAAAGGAAATATTGTTTCATCTACTGAGATACCTCATGAATCTACGCAGTCAATTTATACTTTTTGTAAAAAAACATC
>JAUVCP010000066.1 GCA_030590765.1 Flavobacteriaceae bacterium
CATGTTTTTTATAAGGTTTTTAACTCTCCGGTATTTATGGATAAACTTCCTGAAAAAACTAATATGTTAACAGTTTGGGCAACGGCAATTACAGTGTTTGCCATTGTTTTGTTCTTATTTTGGTGTGTTTATAAAATTGTATATGGATTCTTTTTAAGGAAATTAAAAAGAAATTATAAAGAGCTCCTTAAAAATGAATAGTTACTGAACTTAACTATGTAGATTAAATTATATCCACATCTCCTTTTCCTTCTCGGATGATCTGAATTTCATCCTGACTAAGATCAATAACTGTAGATGCCAGATTATCACCATAACCCCCATCAATTACAAGATCAACTAAGCCTTTCCATTTTTCATAAATCAATTCAGGATCAGTTGTGTACTCTATCACATCGTCTTCATCATGAATAGATGTAGATACTATTGGATGACCTAACTCTCTTACAATTTCTCTAATAATATTATTATCCGGAACTCTTATTCCTACAGTCTTCTTCTTTTTAAAGGCTTTAGGTAAATTATTATTACCGTTTAAAATAAATGTGTAAGCGCCTGGTAATGCCCTTTTTAATATTTTATAAGTAGGAGTATCGATCTGCTTTACATATGCGGACAGATTACTTAGATCATAACAAATAAAAGAAAAATTTGCTTTTACCAGTTTTACTCCTTTTATTTTCGCAATTCTTTCCAGAGCTTTTGTATTTGTTATATCACAACCTAAACCATAAACAGTATCGGTTGGATAAATTACCAATCCCCCATTTTTTAAAACCTTTACCGCCTTTTCAATTTCTTTTGAATTGGGATTTTTATTGTAAATTTTAATAAAACTTGACATAACTACTTTAATATTTTTTAAAAGTAAAAAATTATTAAATAATATCCATTTATTTTTTTATTTGATTTTGAGATGAATTTGATCTTCAAAATATTAAAAATGAGTTAACAGGTTTTTATAATAAAAAAAGAACTGCTTGATTAAAACAGTTCTTCTTTAATTCTATTTGTAAATATTTAATAATTATTCATCAACTACCAATCTGAAGCCTTCTCCATGGATATTGATAATCTCAACTTTTTCATCAGGTTTTAAGTATTTACGTAACTTAGCAATATAAACATCCATACTTCTGGAGGTGAAATAATTATCATCATGCCAAATTTTTGTCAAAGCAAGTTCTCGCGGTAAAAGATCGTTCTTATAAATTGCAAGTAACTTTAATAATTTATTCTCTTTTGGTGACAATTTCCCTGGTTCTTCTCCTCTAAAAGATAACTGACGTAACTTTGAATTCAAATGAAAACTTCCAATTTCAAACTCAAATTGATTATCTTCTGCAGAGGCATCAACCGCTTTACGTTGTAGTATTGCTTTTAATTTCATAAGCAATACTTCTGAATCAAAAGGTTTATTTAAATAATCATCAGCACCAACCTGATACCCTCTTAAAACATCCTCCTTCATTGATTTAGCTGTAAGAAATATCAAAGGTACTTCACTATTTATCCCTTTTATGTCCTTTGCCAATGAAAACCCATCTTTTTTAGGCATCATGACATCTAAGATACAAATGTCAAATTCATCATTTTTGAATTCTATCAACCCTTCAATTCCGTCTTTGGCATGTGTTACATCGTAATCATTTAATGCTAAATAATCTTTTAATACAGTTCCAAAATTAGGATCATCTTCTACTAATAATATTTTTTTATTCGCCATGCTAATTAATTTAAATTAATGGTAATTTAACAATAAAAGTACTTCCTTTTCCTTTCTCACTTTCAACAAAAACATTGCCATTGTGTTTTTCAATGATGCTTTTTACGTAAGATAAACCAAGTCCGTGACCTTTTACATTGTGTATATTTCCTGTTTGTTCTCTATAAAATTTATTAAATACTTTTTTGTGTGTATTCTTGTTCATTCCAATGCCCTGATCAACAAATTTTATGATAATACTATTTCTGGCATTTTCTGTATAAATATCAATTTTGGGTTCTCCCTTAGTATATTTAATTGCATTATCTAAAATATTGGTAAACACATTTAACATATGGAACTGACTTCCCATAACCTCACTTAAACTTGCTTCAAAATGTGTTTTAACATATCCTTCTCTGTTTGAAATAATCAAATCTACATGAAGAATTGCTTCTTCTATCAATTCATGAGCATCAACAACATCCATACTTAGATCCAATTGATTCTTTTCTAATTTTGAAATTTGCAAAACATTTTCAACCTGAGCATGCATTCTTTTATTCTCTTGCTTTATCATGTTAGCATATCGAATCACCTTTTCCTTATCATCAATAATCTTTGGATTCTTTATAGAGTCAACTGCTAAATTGATAGTGGCAATTGGAGTTTTAAACTCATGAGTCATATTATTAATAAAATCTGTTTTGATCTCCGATAACTTTTTCTGTTCTATTATTTGATATAATGCACTCCCAAAAGCAACAATCAAAATCAAAACAAATAGAGCCGACATCATCAATATTTTTGATATTGTAGCTAATATATAGCTCTTTTTCTTTGGGAAACTAACATATAAATCATAATCACTATTTCCATCCTTATTTAAAAATAATGGAACCTTATAGGTATAACCACTTTTTTCTCTAAAATTCTTCGACTTTACTTTGGTTATTATATCCCCATTATAAACTCCGTACTCAAATGGTGTTGTAATTTCTCTTGCTCTTAATTCATTATCTAAATTTAACCTTATTTCATTATTTCCTACTCTTTCATAGATTGGGGTTCGAGAAATAATATTCTTAAAATAATTTTCAAATACCAGCTTATCATACTTATCTAACCTGCCAATTTTCACCATTCTGTCCCTTGGTGAAAGATCAGTAAAATCTTTTGACTGTAACTCTATTTTTTCAATTTGCGTCTCCTCCTTACTT
This sequence comes from Flavobacteriaceae bacterium, assembly GCA_030590765.1. GTDB lineage: Bacteria > Bacteroidota > Bacteroidia > Flavobacteriales > Flavobacteriaceae > Lutimonas. The sequence continues at coordinate 2,926 of JAUVCP010000066.1, forward strand.
AAAAGTGTATTAAAACTTACTGAATCAACATCAAATGGCGACATCTGAGATTTATAACTATTCTCTAAAATACTTTGACGAAACGTAAATATTTCATTTTTTACAGTATCTATCTGCTTAAAAAAGAACTCCTTAACATTAGTTTTGTTTGATTTTTGCAAACTGTCAAGCATTGGAGATAATTTAACAACATTATCTCTTAATTCTCTATTTCTTATGTTTTCTGAAACTTCAGATAAAGCAAACCTTACATTTGTTGAAAACTGTTCTTCTCTCATTTCAATAGACGATCTGATCCAAAAAATCTGTATCGCAATGATGCCCATCAAGGCTACCCCCATTAAAACAACTAATAATACGAAAATTCGTCTACTCATTACAACAAATTTAGAATTTCTTTAGGTTATTTATATTATTTTAACAAATGTTAACGAATTTTCAAATTAAATTAACATATATTTAAGAAATGTAAGGGCTCAGCTTTTAATCAGAAACTCATTAATTCTATTCACTTCCCTCCTACTTGCTTTTAAATCAATGTTGTTTATACTAAAAAAAGAATTTTTTATTTTGTAACTATCATCCAGTTGATTATGCATTCTTTCCAATACTTTTTCTTTTGAAACACCATCTCTATTTTTAACTCGATTAATTCTAACATCGATAGGAGCTGTAACTGTAATGATCTTATCAAATCTACCCTGTGCTTCGCTTTCAAAAATTAGGGCATTTTCCTGAATCACATACTTGGAGGTTTTGTTACTTACCCACTTCTTAAAGTGTCTTTCAACTTCCGGATGCACAATTACATTGATCCTGTTTAACTTATTTTTATCATTAAAAATAACACTAGCAATAAATGTTCTGTTCAATTCTCCGTCTTTAAATGCTTCCTCACCAAACAACTGAACCAATTCTTTGTGTATTTTCTTATTCGAATTCATCAATTTTTTAGCTTCATTATCAGCATAATACACAGGAACTCCCAACTCTTCAAACATTTTAGCTATGGTTGTTTTACCGCTACCAATACCCCCGGTTAAACCAATTATTTTCATTGATTATTTTTTAATTAGATACTCAATTTTATTAGGTATTACTTTTACATCAAATAATATATCGGGTTTTTCAACTATTTTAGGAATTAAATAATCTAAATTATTATCTGTTGTGTGTTTATAATCGCATTGTATCTTAAAACTATTCTCTGATATCTTATTATAATCATTCAATGCTACCTGAAACACGACTTTCACCTCTTTAGGATATGTACTTATCAAATACTTTTTAGGTAAATTTATAATACGATATGGAAGTATAAAGGTTCCTTGTGTTATTTTTTCAACTTTTCCTTTAATGGTAATTTCTTCAGTAGACAATGAAATAGCCTTGGACGGGTTAATCAGTTTTATTTTTTTCTCAAATGAATCTGACACATCTTTCATCTCAAACACTTCTGTATGCACTTCATTTATTGTATCAATTGCTTTGGAAGGCCCTGATATGACAATTATTGAAGGATCAATTACTTTTTGCTTGGTTAAATTAAATCCTGGTTTGAAATTTATTTTCAGATGTGTAATCACTTTTACTTTTTTTGTTTTTTTTACCCCAAGGTCAAAAAACAATGTATCGGGCTTAACCTTCAATACTGTAGTTTCTGCCGACAACTGAGCCTGCAATAAATTAATATTTAATTTTGTTAAACTAAAATATAGATCAGACTTTTTTTTACGTTCCATTTCATTCAAACTATATTTCAAAGTCCTTGGTTTTAATCCATATTTCAACAGTTTAAATCCAATTGTTTTAACGGTCAATATGACCTTTTCATCTGGAACATTTTGTAAAAGTTTAGATTGAGGAATATCTGTATAAGCCAAATTAAATTCAACATCTGAAATATAATCTTTTGATAATTTGATCAGCAACCAAAACAACAATGATAGTGTCAAAAACAATAAAAACACTTTTAAACGTTTGTTATTCTTCTTTGCATCCGAATTATTTTGACCTTTTTTATGAATCATTTATTTTTTTAATAAAAGTAAAAAAAAGAGCTCTTACTTAAAAGAACTCTTTACTAAAATATTTAATTTTTTTTTAAGAAATATGTGAATTATACTATTTCTTCTTCTTAACCTCTTTTGGTAAATATTTTTTACTCAATTCCATTGAAATTGCTGATCTTTCAAATTTAATCTTTCCTGCACTTGTTTCAATAACACAAGTATTATCGCTATCGATCAAATCCATAATTTTACCGTGAATCCCACTTGTCATCACAACTCTTGATCCTTTTTTAATAGTTGTCTGAAATTGCTTCTCTTTTTTTTGCTTTTGCATTTGTGGTCTGATCATAAAAAGATACAGAACCAAAAACATTAATGGGATTAAAATCATATTCCCAATATTACTTCCCCCTTCTAAAAACATTAATTGATACATACTCATTTTTTATTTTATTAACTTTTATTTTCTGGAATAACCATTGCTTTAATTCTTATTATTTCTTTTCCTTCATCAGTATTTGTCACCAATGTAATTACTTTTTGCTGCAAATTTGGTTTCCTTTTTGAATTGAATTTAACTTTTATCTCACCAGATTTTCCTGGCATGATTGGTTCTTTAGGCCATTCCGGAACTGTACATCCACAAGTGGCTTTCGCCGAAGTTATTATTAATTCTGATTTACCATTATTAGTAAATTTAAAAACAGTTTCTACAACATCTCCTTCATTGATTGTTCCAAAATCGTGTTCCATTTTTTCAAACTTCATTTTTGCTCCACCCATTTTTATTTTACCGTCTCGTTCTTTGGCCAGAATCAAATTTTCTTTTTTAACTTTATTTGAAGGGTTTTCATTACAGGAAACCATCATCAAGCTTAAAGCTAATACTGCAATTATTCTTTTCATTTCTTTCTATTTTTTCATTTTTACTTCACAAAAGTATTACTTTTTATAACAATCCTCTTCCAATTTTATTTAATCGTTCTGATTTTTTATAATCTTTCAAAATTTTGTCTAAAACTCCATTGATAAAATAACTGCTTTTTGCAGTAGAATAATCTTTTGCAATTTCAATATACTCATTTATAGTAACTTTCGTAGGGATCGAAGGGAAATATAAAAATTCTGTTATAGCCATTTTTATTAGGATCAAATCTATTTCTGCAATTCTATCTGTATCCCAGTTTGGAGTTTTATCGTCAATATCCGCAGTATATTCTTTTTGATGAAGAATTGTTTTTCTAAACAAATCAATCAAAAACTCCTGATCATCTTCTTTAATCTCAAAACCCTTCAAGTTAAAAGTTTGGCCATTCTTGAGTTGTTTAACCGATTTTATAACCAAAGTATTTACAAGAGGAAAATCATCAACCCAGCCTAAATTAATACTTTCATAATAATCATACAATTTTTCATTTGGAGCAACAATATTTTTAAATATGCTAATAATAAAGGATTTATCTTCATTAAATGTTGATTTCTTAGTGTTTAAATACTTTTTGTATTCATCGCTTCCCTGAATGGCATCTAAAATTACCCTTACATATTCTCTGTCATTTTTCCAGTTATTCAGATTATATTTGATTACATAATCTTTAATACTTACACTGTTCTCAATAGCAGCGATAACCTCATTATTTACAAATTTTAAATTGGGATTTTTATCTTCAGGAGTGGCAAGATGTTTTTTCTTTCTAATTTCAAGATGTTCAATTGCCAGATTCTTAACCTCTACCAAAAGTAAAAGTTGTAAAATATATAAATCAGTAGCCTTTTGAATGCTGAATTTTAAAAATTTCTCTTCTTTTACCAAATTATCACTCTTTGACTGTAATACTGCATATACAGACTGCATGACTTTAATTCGAATATGTCTTCTGTTCACCATAATTAAAAAGATCGTAGTTTGTCAAATTAGTTTTCTGTTTTTTAAACAAAGCGCAAAATTACAGTATTTTTTTAAAATCCTCTTTATTAATTCTAAAATTATCGTTAAAAATCATAAGTTGACAGTTCTAATTTATGAGATTCAATAATTATGTATCTTCGCCAAGATAACAATTCCATAATCAAATGACTGAATTAAAATACATCAACAAATTTTTCTACAAATACAGATTTCGCTTGATTGTTGGAATATTAATTACCATTGTTGCTAAAATCTTTGCTCTTCAAATACCACAACTTATTCGCGAATCATTAAATGTGGTAGAAGACTACAATAACAATATTATCACAGATTTAGACTTTGTTAAATCACAATTAATTATCAATATTATTTATATTATTGGTGCCGCATTGATTGCCGGAATGTTTACTTTTTTAATGAGACAAACATTGATCGTAATGTCAAGGTTAATAGAATTTGATCTTAAAAATGAGATCTTTCTGCAATATGAAAATCTATCCTTAAATTTTTATAAAAAAAACAGAACAGGAGATCTGATGAATCGTATTAGTGAAGATGTTGGCAAAGTAAGAATGTATTTTGGTCCTGCTATAATGTATACCATGAATATGCTTGTATTGTTTATTGTTGCAATTACAAAAATGATCAATATTGATGCAAAGCTAACCATGTACACATTATTACCGCTTCCAATACTCTCAGTTGCTATTTATCTATTGAGCAGAACCATTAACAAACGAAGTTCTATTGTTCAAATATATCTATCAAAACTAACTACTTTTTCCCAAGAGATATTTTCAGGAATCAATGTGATCAAGGCATATGGAATTGAAAATCAAACAACAAATAATTTTGCTTCTTTAGCAATTGAAAGTAAAAACAAAAATATATCATTGTACAAAGCACAAGCTTTATTTTTCCTTTAATGATCTTACTTATTGGAATAAGTAATATTCTTGTAATTTACTTTGGAGGTATGCGGTATATCAATGGTGAAATTAAAAATATTGGTATTATTGCTGAGTTTATTATTTATATCAATATGCTTACATGGCCGGTTGCAGTTGTTGGCTGGGTCACTTCTATTGTACAACAGGCAGAAGTTTCACAGGGAAGAATAAATGAGTTTTTAAAAGAAGAACCAAGTATTCAAGACATACAAAAAGAAGAAACTTTAATAAAAGGTGATATAAAATTTGACAATGTTACTTTTACCTATGAAGACACCAACATTACTGCATTAAAAAATGTATCATTTCATATTGAAAAAGGAGAAACTTTGGCAATACTTGGAAAAACAGGTTCTGGAAAATCAACAATTGCCGGGTTAATTGCCAGGCTTTATGATGTAGATGAGGGTGCAATTTTAATTGATCACAAACCAATACAATCATTAAACCTTAGCTCACTACGAAGTAGTATTGGTTTTGTTCCACAAGATGCTTTTTTATTTTCTGATACCATCAAAAACAATATTAAAATAGGTGATGAACATGCAAGCGACTCAAAAATAATTCAAGTTGCCAAAGAAGCATATATCCACCAGAATATTAAGGAATTCAATAATAAATATGACACTTTGGTTGGGGAAAGAGGTGTAACACTGTCAGGTGGCCAAAAGCAAAGGATTTCAATTGCTCGTGCTTTGATATCTGATCCTGAAATTTTGATCTTTGATGATTGTTTATCTGCTGTTGATACACACACTGAAGAAATTATTCTAAATAACCTTAAGGCTGCTTCAAAAGGCAAAACAACTATTATTATTAGTCACAGAACTTCCTCCGTTAAAAATGCAGATAAAATTATTGTTTTAGACAAGGGAAAAATAATACAAACCGGCACTCATAAAACACTGATTTCTATTGATGGATATTATAAAGATATTTATAACCAGCAACTTGAAGAAAAGTTAATAAGTAATGAATAAAATATACAAAATGAAATAATAAAATTGTTGCACACCTCATATTATTTTATAGATTTGTCAGTAGAATATTAAATTTAAAAAATTGATAAGTATGAATGAAAAAGGGTTTATTGAACAGGAAGAAATCTTTTCTCAAGTTTTAAGAGCAGGAAGAAGAACCTATTTTT
>JAUVCP010000081.1 GCA_030590765.1 Flavobacteriaceae bacterium
TTGTTGCATCTCATAAAGATGGAACCGTATATGCCATTTCCATTGGAACATCCAGCAGAAATAGAGATATCGGAGAAGAACCCTATGCTAAAGTTAGATTTAGTGAAGGTCAGTATTACCAACATATGGAAATTGACAAAAATGTATTAAAATACACAACTCATAATAAAGAAGGTAAAATTGTGGATCATTTTACCATAAAAAAATAGTCACTTTAAATCGTAATTTAAAAAATGAGATTCATCTTTAAAAAAATTATTAAAATCTTTTTATATATCCTGGGAACAGGAATAACTATTTCGCTTCTTTTTCTTTTTGGAGTATGGTTAAAGTATACAAGTATTGTAAGTCCAATTCCCACGAATAAAAATGATTTTTTTAAACCTGCCCAATATGGTAAATTGGTCAATAACTTTATTGGAACTGGAGGGTTTCCTGCCTGGGTGTGTGGAATGAACTTTCCCGGGGCAACAGTACCGTTTGGAATGGTTCGGTTAAGTCCTGAAACTATTTCATTATTCCCTGATGATAATTTACTGATACCACAAAAAAAGGGTTTAAACACGTCAGGATACTATTATGGAGATAACAGAATGCTCGGCTTTAGCCATACCCGGCTTGCAGGAACAGGTGCAACAGACGGTGGCCATTTTCTCTTCACTCCTACTTCTACTCTTCCATCAGCTATTGATTATCAAAAAGATTTTTATCATCATTTTTCTCATGCTGACGAAACCGCTTTTCCTGGATATTACAGCGTGAAATTCAAAGATGAAAATATTTTTACAGAATTAAGTGCTACGAAAAGAACAGGGTTTCATCGATATACTTTTACAGAAGATACAAATAACAGTATCCTGATAAAAATAACTAATTCTACAGGTGACAGGGGTGCTAAGAATGGAAGTGTAAAAATCTATCCAGATCAAAAAGAAATAGAAGGATCTGTTAGAACTTTCGGAACTTTTGCAGGAAGATATAATGGCCAAAAAATTTATTTTATTGCTCGGTTCGATCAGGATTTTTCCAGTTTTGGAATCTGGGATGGAACAAAATTTACAAAAAACAGTAAATCAGCAACCGATGATAATTTGATCATAAACATAGGATTTAATAATCAAAAAGTAATTGTAAAAGTCGGTATCTCTTATATAAGCATTGAAAATGCCAGATTGAATCTTAATAAAGAAGTTGGTGATCATACATTTGATGAAATAGTTGAAAAAGCAAAACAAAGCTGGGAGGATAAACTTTCATTGATAACAATAAACGGAGGATCAGAAGAAGATCAGAAAATTTTTTACAGTGCACTTTACAGAAGTTTTCAAATGCCAACCCTTTACAATGATGTAAATGGAGATTATATTGGCTTCGATAATCAAATTCACCAGGCTTCCGGTTTTAATTATTATACAGATCTATCTTTATGGGATACTTTTCGAACAATTCACCCTCTTTTCAATTTGATTGCTAAAGAAGAACAAAAGGATATGATGGTATCTTTAATTCAAATGGCAAAACAGGGAGGAAGTCTGCCAAGATGGCCTTCCGGAAACGGTTATACTGGATCCATGCTTGGTTCACCGGCAGACATGACCATTACAGAAGCTTATTTAAAAGGGATTAGAGATTTTGATGTTGATTTTGCTTATCAAACAATGAAAGAAGTCGCATTGGGACCAACAAAAAAAGGGTCAGAAGCATCAGGAAGAAGAGGAATTGAAGGATATATAAAATACGGTTATTGTCCGGATGAATTGGGAGATGAATCTGTTGCTAAAACCATGGAATATGCCTGGGCCGATCATTCTATTGCATTATTGGCAAAGGAATTAGGCAACACTCAGGATTTTGAGTTTTTCAGCAACCAATCCAAAAATTATAAAAATGTTTGGAATCCGGAAACACAATATTTTCAATCCAGAAAAAAAGATGGAAGCTTTGTCGAAAAATTTGATGCCCTTCAATTAACCTATACAGATTGGGATGAAGAATACACAAGAGGTTATGTGGAAGGAAGTGCTTTGCAATGGCGCTGGGCTGTTCCTTTTGATACAAAAGGTCTTATTTCTTTATTTAAAAGTAAGGAGTATTTTATTAATGAACTAAACGATTTTTTTGAATTGTCAAAACCAAAATTAGCAACATGGATCCCTGACAATTATTACTGGCATGGAAACGAGCCGGATATTCATGCCGCATACTTATTTAATGATGCCGACAGACCGGATCTGACCCAAAAATGGGTACGATGGATCTTAAAAAACAAGTATGAAGATGAATATGTTGGGATTGATGGAAACGATGATGCAGGAACACTTTCGGCATGGTATATTTTCAGTTCATTGGGATTGTATCCAATAGCCGGAACAACTATTTACCAACTGGGTTCTCCATTGTGGAAAAGTTCAGAAATTAATATGGGTGATTATTCTTTAAAAATTATAGCCGATAATTATTCTAAAGAAAATATTTTTGTGAAAGAAGTTTTCCTTAATAACGTATCTTTAGATCGAAGATGGATAAAACATGCAGAGATAGAAAATGGTGGTATCCTAAGATTTATTATGAGTAAAAGCCCAAATCTTAAAAAAGAAATAAATTAATAAATTTAATATGATGAAGTACTATACACTTTTAATATCCTTGATACTATTCAATATCTCGTGTGAAAAAAAACCTAAAACATCTTACAATTCTAACCAAACGAAACATGAAGCAATTGTTACGGAAGAGTTTATCTATGAAATTAAGGATGCTTTAACTCCTCAATGTCATGCATCTACCATAGAAGTAAGTAATGGTATTTCGGTTGCATCCTGGTTTGGTGGAACAGAAGAAAAAAATGACGATGTTGGTATTTGGTTTTCTAGAAAAGCTGATGGTAAATGGTCAATTCCCAAAGAAGTAGCCAATGGTATTCAGGAAGACGGGAAGAGATATCCTTGCTGGAATCCGGTTCTCTTTAAACCCAAGAATAAACCTTTAGTATTATTTTATAAGGTGGGTCCTAACCCAAGAGAATGGTGGGGGTTGTATATAACATCACAAGATGATGGTTTGACATGGTCAGCACCTGTAAAACTACCTGATGGTATTTTGGGACCTATTAAAAATCAACCCATACAACTGACTAACGGGACTATTTTATCACCAACTAGCACGGAAAGTAAAAAGGACGGTTGGAGAATTTATCTGGAAATAAGTAAAGATCAGGGGCAAACCTGGTCAAAGACAGAGTATTTAAATGATGGAAAACAATTTGGTGCTATTCAACCATCCATTTTAAATTATGGTAAGGGTAAACTACAATTGTTAAGCAGAACAGATAAGGAGGTTATTACCGAAAACTGGTCGGAAGACAATGGAAATACCTGGAGCAAAATGGAAGCAACCAACTTGCCAAATCCAAATTCAGGAATTGATGCAATCAGCTTGAAAGATGGCCGACAATTATTGGTTTATAATCCTACTGGCAAAAACTGGGGAGACAGGGTGCCTTTAAGTATTGCTATTTCATCTGATGGAAAAAAATGGGATAGAATTCTGGATCTGGAGCCTTTAACTGAAAAAACAGATAAAGAAGGAGAAGAGTATTCTTACCCAACTATGATACAGGCGGTAGACGGAATGATACATATTGTGTATACATGGAATAGAAAAACTGTAAAATACGTAGTTCTAAATCCTGCAAAACTCTAATAAAGAATAAAAAAAATGAATAAGTGGTTGAAAATAGTATTGAAAATATTGGCAAGTCTATTGCTTATAATAATTATAGCATTATTTGTATCTATTAGCACTACTGACAAAACACCTTATTTTGAAACAGATTATTACAAAAACACTGTTGAAAAACTTGATCAACAATTTCTAAATAAAAAAATTTCAAAAGGTCAGCTATTAGCGGGTTTTGCAAGAATAAATATTACGCCTAATATTGTTAACGGAGTAGAAAATCCTGCAAAAGGAGAATTCAATAAAATTAAATTCTCTGGATTTGGTGATGGAAAATATGCTGTGGGGGTTCATGATTCTATTTTTGCAAAAGCAATCGCTATGGAAGTTGACAAGCAAATGGTAGTTATCGTAAGCGCAGACCTGTTAATGATGCCAGAAACCATAGTGGATGAAATATTAGAAAATTTAAAAAATAATAATGCAGATGTTTCTCGGGAACAACTGTTTTTTGGTGCAACACATACCCATTCCAGCATAGGAAACTGTATCCCAGGTATACTTGGAAAATCCTTTGGAGGTGAATTCCAACCAGAACTTGTAAAGTGGCTTAGCGAAAAATTTACAACAGTTATTTTAGATTCTATTGCTGATAAAAAATCTGCTCAATTTTCAACAGGTTATATCCATGTTCCTAATTTGGTAAAAAATCGCATTATTGGAGAGACTGGCAGGTTAAATGATAAATTATCCATTATTTCCCTAAAGCAAAATGATGGCAGACAAGCAGCTGTAGGAGTTTTTGCTGCTCATGCAACTACAATAAGTACTTGGAATGATCAATTTAGTGGTGATTACCCGGGATATTTTCAAAGAAGTTTAGAAAGCAAAGGAATTGATATGGTCATGTTCTTTGCAGGAACTTGTGGTAGTCATACAAATAAAGGAGAAGGAGACAAATTTGATAAGTCAAAATATATTGGTAATACTTTAGCCGATTCTGCAAAAGTTGTAATTGACAGATTAGAATATGCCAAAGAAGCTTCTTTTTCATCTGTTGTAACTGAAATAGACATTCCAAAATTGCAAATGATCTATGTTTCAGATAATTTAAGACTTTCTCCATGGGTTGGCCATAAACTAATCCCAAAGAAAAATTCTGTTCTGTTACAGGGATTTCAATTAAACAATCTAATCTGGACAGCAATGCCTTACGAATTAAGTGGTGAATATGCAATCGATTTAAAGAATGCATTAGAATTAAAAGGATATAATTCAGTTTTTACAAGTTTTAACGGTCAGTATTTAGGATATATAGTGCCTGCTAAATATTATTACTATGATACTTATGAAGCAAGGTTAATGGGCTGGTACGGACCTAGTATGGGAGATTATTTAATGGAACTCAATTATAAAATGGCAAATAATCTTATTCAATCCAGATTATAAATGATTTATTGACTCTGATGAATCTTTGATTTCATCTATAAAAAATCATTTTTTACTATTAGACTACTTAATATCAATCATATAAATATATTTTTAGTTTTTATTGATCTTGATAACTAGGTCAATTTTTAATGTATACAAAGCAATATCATGGCAACAAATAGATCATTATCATATATCTTTGCAAAACAAAATTGTCAAACAAAATTCAAATAACAAATATTTATGAAGAAGTGGCTTAAAATAACAGGAATTATAATTGCTATATTACTGATTACAGTTGTATCCATATTTTTATACAACTGGCGTGACCGTCACCCGGATTACACAATCGATCTTAAAATAGAAAAAGAGGGTACTGCTCAAATAATTACTGCAGGTTTTGCAAAAAAACCAATAACACCAACCATTGTTGATACGTGGAATGATGCCAACAATGATTTTGAATATGATGATGAAGATGGTGATACGTATAATGATATAAATGGCAATGGTAAATTTGACGCTTACTGGATTGCAGGAATGAGTAATAAAAAACCTGCAAATGGGGTGCATGATGATGTTTGGTCAAGAGTAATGGTCATTGACGATGGGAAAACAAGAATAGCTATGGTTTCTCTGGATCTAATCGGTTTTATGCATGATGATGTTGTGGATATCCGAAAAATGCTTCCTAAAGAATTAAATATTGATTATACGCTCATCGCATCTACCCATACGCATGAAAATGAAGATATGATGGGTATTTGGGGGCCAAATGAATGGACCTCAGGAGTGAACCCTGAATCTTTAAAATATGTTAAAAGTCAAACAGTTGCTGCTATTAAAGAAGCAGTAAAGAATATACGTCCGGCTAACCTGATATTTGCGGAAGATCTTTCGGGTGAAGATGGAAAATATATAAAAGACACCCGTAAACCAATTGTAAAAGCAACAGGTATTCACTTGATGCAGGTTGTTGATGCAAAAAACGGATCAACTTTAGGAACTGTTATTAATTGGGCAAATCACCCAGAAACTCTATGGAGTAAGAACTTATTGATCAGTTCTGATTTCCCTCATTACGTCCGAGAAGCCTTAGAAAAGGCGTTTATAACGGCGATGAATTAGTGTATAAAGGACTTGGTGGTATAACCGTATACTTTTCAGGAGCAATCGGTGGATTGATGGCGCCTCATCCAAGTTTACCTATGCCCCATCCTTTTAAAGATACTTTACTGGCAAAACCAACATTTGCCAAGGCAAAATTAATTGGTGATCAAATAGCAATTTTATCTTTAAATGCTTTAAGAAATTCAGGAGACACCATCAAAAGATCTAATATTTCTCTTAGAGCGAAAACACTGAATATGCCTTTGGAAAATGACATGTTCAAAGTAGCAGGAGGAATAAGTCTGATCAAAAGAGGCTTGCCCGAATTGTTTAAAACTAGAACGGAGGTTGGTGCTATAAAAATTGGACCAGCAATGTTTTTAAGCATCCCGGGGGAAATATATCCTGAAATTATTTATGGAGGCATTGAAGCTCCGGAAGGTCGCGAATTTGATATCCAACCTATGGAAACACCACCAATTCAGGAAATTATAAAAGATAAATACAAATTCTATATCGGTCTTTCCAATGATGAAATTGGCTATATGGTTCCAAAAAGCGAATGGGATACCGGCAAACCTTATCTATATAATGATGATGGTGATACTTATGGAGAAGAAAATTCTTTAGGTCCGGATACGGCTCCAATAATGTATAAAGAACTTGTTAAAGCTATAAAACATTTGGATTAAATACATCTATTTAACCTAGTGAGGAATGTCAAATTTATCTGATCATACTTTGGGAAAAATGAATTGGTTCAATGAACCAAAAACATGGAATGTAAAAAAGAATACACTTACCATGTTTCCAAATCCAAAAAGTGATTTTTGGTGCAAAACACATTATGGTTATTCATTTGATAATGGCTCATTTTATTATGATACGTGTAATGGTGAATTTGAAATGACGGTTAAAATTACCGGAAAGTACAAAACTCAGTATGATCAAATGGGCGTCATGATTCGTATAAATAAAAAAACCTGGATAAAAGCAGGAATTGAATATGTCAATGATCAAATGAATGTCAGTGCCGTGGTAACTCATAACAACAGTGACTGGAGCATGATAAAACTAGACTCCAATCCTGAATCCATTTGGATCAAGGCTGTAAGAAAATCGGATGCTATTGAGATATTTTATTCCTTAGATAACATATCCTATCAAATGATGCGTCTTGCTTATTTTCCTGAAAATAAAGCTTGTTTAGTTGGGCTGATGGCTGCTTCGCCAAAAGGAGACGGATTTAAAGCAACGTTTGAAGAGTTTACTTTAAAAGAACTTTATTAATTTACGAAAATAAATTACTTATCAGTACAACTTACATTTTTGAGTTCGTTATAACTCCTCAAAAATGAGTTTCACAAATAAAAAAAACCAAAATGCTCCAACATTTTGGTTTTATTTTTTTATAATCATAATTTTTAATGAAGTAACATGTTAAGAATTAAAAAGCCCCTCAACAATTTAATCTTTTCCATAGCACTAAATAGATAACGAATAAATATTTAAAAAATTGTATAAAAAATATTGAAGTGCTAAAAAAAAGACCAAGATATTGAGGGGAAATATCAAGGTCTTTTTACTATATAATACTATCACAACGTAAAAAATGTTAAAATAATATTTTCACTTATCTATTTCCTTTTTTTAATTCCATCTGTTCCAATCATATTCATAATCAATTTGTAACGCAATAGAAACCATTATATAAACGTTTCTATAATAGAAAATTTCAAAATCATGAATAAGGATACATCGATCCAGGGCAAAAGACAAGTAAGCCACAGGGATTCTAATATCGCAATAGTATACTCAACAGTAGCACTTGTTGGCATAACGGTTGTAGTATGGCTTGTTAATATATTTCTTTAAATTTCACAGGAAAGAAATCACAAAAAAGGCA
>JAUVCP010000050.1 GCA_030590765.1 Flavobacteriaceae bacterium
GAGATAAACAATTATTAGAAATCACAGGACAGTTACCTAACAGAAAGGACATTGAAAACGAAGAAATATTCCAAGATTATTTAAATAAAAATCCAAAAGTGAAAATTTTCGCAAAACAGGCAAACTATGTCAAAGGTGTTGATAATTGTGAAGTAATTGTTGAAGTATTTGATATTATTTCACAGGAATATGAAGCTTGTGTAATCTATAATAAAAAAACACCTGAACAAGCAATTGCTGATGCTGCAAAAGCGGTTGATAATCTATTAAAGAACTAAATGTAAAACCATCAAATGATAAGCAGATGAAAAAAAAATGGCTTCCTTATATTTTAGTTTCTCCCTACATCATACATTTTATTGTATTTGTAGCATTTCCTGTACTGTTTTCTTTAGTACTTACTTTTCATGAATGGAACATAATTTCCCCAATGAAATATACAGGATTCAGCAATTACACCAAAATGTTCAATGATCGTATGTTTTGGAAGTCTATAACCAATACATTTATGTTTTTGATCATTCATATTCCATTACAGATTATTGTTTCGTTGGCTTTAGCAGAATTTTTAAATCAAAATATTAAATTAAAAGGATTTTTTAGAGCAGCATTTTTTTTACCAGTAATCGTCTCCGGGGTTGTCGTTACTATATTATGGCAACAACTATTTGGATTTGATTCTGGTTTGTTTAATAGGATGTTAGTGTCTGTTGGCTTGAGTAAAGTAGGATGGTTAACAGACCCGAATATTGCAATGGGATCTATAGCCATTATGGCAACCTGGAAGAATGTAGGACTGTATGTTATTTTATTTTTAGTAGGCTTACAAACAGTTCCTACTCACTATTATGAAGCAGCATCAATAGAAGGTGCAAGTCACTGGCAAAAATTTAGAAAAATAACACTACCCATGATTAATCCAACAATATTTATGGTTGTGATCTTGTCAACTATAGGAGGTTTTTCCTTGTTTATTGAACCTTATATTATGACAGGAGGAGGGCCTTTAAATAGTACGATGTCATCTGTTTTATATATTTATAAACAAGCATTTCAATATTTCCATATGGGATATTCAGTTACTTTAGGGTTTTTCTTTGCGATGTTGATTTTGGGTGTTGTAGTTATTCAAAAGAAATATATTGAGCAAGGAGACGATTAATTATAATTAAGTTAAAGGCAAACGTCATGACTAAAAAGATCTTAATTTATACCCTATTGATCATAGCATCATTAACCTTTTTATATCCATTTTATTGGATGGTTGTCGCATCATTAGCTCCGGAGAGTGAAATAGGCAGTTTAACATTTTTGCCTTCTAGTTTTTCTTGGCATAGCTATACGCAAATGTTTTCAAAAATTCCCATTGGCAAGGCATTTTTTAACAGTATGATTACAGCTACTATAACAACCATAGGAGTAATCACATTTTCTTCAATGGTTGGATATGCACTTGCAAAAATGGAATTTAAAGGAAGGAAAGCAATATTTTATATCATCATTTTTACAATGACACTCCCTTTCCAAATTACATTGATCCCCAATTATATTACAATGGTAAAATTAGGATTGGTTGATACTTATGCAGCTTTAATACTTCCGTTTATGTTAAATGCTTTTGCAATACTGATGTTCAGGCAGGCATTTATGACCATTCCACAAGCCTTAATTGATGCAGCAAGGATAGATGGTTGTAGTGAAATAAGAATAATATTTCAAGTATTATTTCCAAATATAATTCCCACAATAGTTACTGTAGGAATCTTATCGTTTATGAATTCATGGAACGAAGTATTATGGCCATTGATTGTTATAAGAGATGAAAGTTTAATGACGATGCCGCAAATGGTTACCTTATTTTCTGTTGGAGGAAGGTCAGAAGCACAGCTGGGTGTAAAATTAGCAGCAGCAGTTGTTTTGGCTTTACCAATAATGATAGCCTACGGATTTTTTCAAAAATACTTTATACAAAGTATGGCCAGTTCTGGAATTAAAGAATAAATATAAATTAGATTATTAATATAAATTAATGCGAGTAAACAGATCAAATATTCAGATTAAGGCGAATCCAAAAAGAGTTATAATAAATTTTTTAGATTTAGGACTTAATACGAATAATTCAAGTAGAGCAAACCGTTTAATTGATAGTGTTTTATCTATTCCTGAAAATGAATTATCTGAAATTTATGATGGAATTAAAAAGAACTTTGCCTCTCGACACCGAAATTTTGAACATTATTTAAAACGAAATTTTAGAATAATAGAATCAGAACTACCTGATGATATGGCAATTTCAGAAATTAGGAGTTTAGTGATTGGCGCCTACTTTTCAAAAGAATATTCTATACAATCGGCAGCTCTTTTTAATCCTTCAATGGTAGCACATCCAAAACAAGATGGATAAAAACAAGGTGAAAAACGTTTTATAATCAGCTTAAGGTCTGTTGGTGAAGGACATATCTCTTCTATTGAATTTAGAAGTGGTATTGTTGATGTTAAAGGAAATATAACCTTGGATGAAGAAACAGGCTTTACATCATGTTCTGAAAAAAGTCTAAATAAAGTTTATCGTAAAAAAAATATTCTAAAAAATACAATAGTCCTAAAGGATTTCGATCAATCCATAATAAATGAATTTGAAGAGAGTTTCACATTTAATGATTATTTAGAAAAAGAAAAATCAAATGTATTTTTAACATTTGATAAAAAAACTCAGGAACAATTATTTCAAATTTTAGATACCAATTACCATGTAGTAACCGATAAAGATGCTCCAATTTGTGAGCGTGTAATTTTTCCGAATGCAGTAGGAGAATCTATGGGAATGGAAGATGTTCGTTTTGTAGCATTTACTAAAAAAGGGAAAACAGAATATATAGGAACCTACACAGCCTATAATGGTCATAAGATTTCTCCCCAATTAATACTTACAAAAGATTTTATTCATTTTAAGGCTCGTTCTATGTATGGCACTGCTGTAAGTGATAAGGGAATGGCACTCTTTCCTGAAAGAATTAATGGTAGATATGCTATGATAGGCAGGCAAGGAGGTGAAAATATTACCATCATGTATTCTGATGATCTATTTATTTGGGATGATTATAAAATTATAATGAAACCTCAGGATACCTGGGGGTATGTTCAATTAGGGAATAGTGGTTCTCCATTAAAAACCAAACATGGTTGGTTGTTGATTACGCATGCAGTTGGACCTATGCGAAAATACGTTCTGGGAGCAGTTTTATTAGATCTGGAAGATCCTTCAATAATCATTAAGAAACTCAACAAACCATTACTATCTCCAAATGAAGAAGAGCGAGAAGGATATGTTCCAAATGTGGTTTATTCTTGTGGCTCAATGGTTCATGAAGGAAATTTAATATTGCCTTATGCAATGTCGGATTCTGCTTCAACATTTGCCTCGATTAATATGGAAGAAATCATAGCTGAAATGGAAGTTTATAAAGCGAAACAAGTTGTATAAAAATAAGAAAAACATATTATCCTTAATCATTATTCTTTTAATTTTTGTTTCGTGTACTACAAACAAAAAAACAGCACCCATTTTAAAAGATGACATCAATTTTGATCATTTTAATCATTTATATAAAGAAATAGTTTTAAATGATGAAAAAGTTGGAATAGTTCATATTTATAGCGAATATCCTGATTATGAATTTGAAATTGAACCAAAAGAAGGTTTTACTTGTGTAGATGATGTTGCTAGAGCAATTGTGATGTTATCAAAATATTTAAAAGAGAATGATAATGATAAAGAAGTTCTCAGAAAAATGAAGTTACTCACTAAGTTCGTCTTGCAAATGCAAGATGAAAATGGATATTTTAATAATTTTATTTGGAATGATTTATCTATTAATACAAGCTATAAAACTTCAGTAGCTGAATTGAATTGGTGGTCTTTTAGAGCTTTGTGGGGATTGGAATCTGCCTATGATTTATTGGAATCTGACAAAGATCTAGCAAATAGAATTGAAGAGGCATTAGAAAAATTAATAGAAAATATTAAGAGAGATCTGCCAATAAATAATTTAAAAACAGAAGTTGTTGAATCCCTAGAAGTACCCACTTGGTTGCCTCAAAAATATGCTTCTGATCAATCGGCATTATTAATTTTAGGTTTGTTAAAAAATCATGAAAGGACTGAGGATAGTGAGATTAAATTATTGATAGACGAATTGGCACATGGAATTATGCTGATGCAAAAGGGGGATGCTGATAACTATCCTTATGGAGCTTTCTTAAGTTGGCAAAATTTGTGGCATGCCTGGGGAAATAATCAGGCGTATGCACTATTAAAAGCCGGACAACAATTTGATAACCAAACCTATATCGATAGTGCACTCAAAGAGATTGATAATTTCTACCCATACCTTTTAAAAAATGGTTTTGCTGAAGCTTTTATGATAAAGAAGAAAGAAGATCAGACTTATTATGAAATTAAGAGAAATCAGTATCCTCAAATTACTTATGGTTTACGACCTATGATTTGGGCAGCATCCGAAGCATATCACTATTCAAAAAATATAAAATATATCAATCTTGCTACAGATCTTGAATCTTGGTTAACTGGAAATAATGATGTTAAAAGTGTGATGTATTATCCAGCAACAGGTGTTTGTTTTGATGGTATTATAAGTAAAGATGAAATAAATAAAAATTCAGGAGCAGAATCAACCATAGAAAGCTTGTTGATATTGTTAGAAATGAAAAAATTAAAATGAGAAATATCAATTTAAATAATCCTTTAAAAAGATATAAGGGAAATCCGATTTTATCTGCTACAGAAGTGAATAAAGTATGGACAGACCCTAAATTACAAGTAATAACAGTTCATAATGCCGGAATAACGGAATATAATGATGAAACAATTATGTTATTTCGTTCACACTTGCGTAATGGTATATCTGTGTTAGGAATAGCCAGGAGTAAAAATGGATTGGATCATTGGAAAATCGATAAAGAACCTGCAATGTTACCTTGTACTATAGATAACAATTTTGCTAAAGGAGTTGATATTGATGAATTAATTGAAAATGAGCAAGGTGGCATTGAAGATCCTAGAATTAGTAAAATTGGCGATATATATTATATAACGTATAGTGCATATCATCCTACTATAGCACATAGAGTTAGAGTTTCATTAGCGATTACAAAAGATTTTATATCATTTAAACGATATGGTCCTCTTTTAAAAACCGATATGAGAAATGTGGTTATTTTTCCTGAAAAAATAAAAGGAAAATATTATGGATTATTTCGTCCAAATGATAATACACATGAACATACAGGAGGAATTTATAAACAAATAAAAATTGGATCAACAATAAATATTGAAGAAGGAAATTGGACTATTTTTGAACAGCCAATAATGATGCAAAAAGATGGTCCCAGTAGTTTTTCAGATAAAATCGGGCCGGGTGCAACTCCTATAAAAACAAAATATGGATGGATAAATATTTTTCATGGAGTTAGGAGTACCATGGATGGAAACCCTTACGTTTTAGGAGTTGCTTTGCATGATTTAGAGAATCCAAAAAAAGTTAAAGTATCAAATATTCCAATATTATTTCCTTCAAAATCAGACTGTATTGTAGCAGATGATAGTTATGTTCATGTGCCTAATGTGGTTTTTAGTTGTGGTGCATTGAGAAAAGATAATGGTGATATTTATATTTATTATGGAGGAAATGATACAGTAATGAATGTAGCCATAACACATGAAGATGTTTTAGTTGAGTTATGTAAAAAATATCCACAAGACCCTAAAACAGGAAGACCATTATATTAAAGTGATAATTTTAAAGAGCAGTTAATACAAATACAATTATGGGAGAAGTAAGACTATCAAATATTAGAAAAACATATAAGGGAGGTGCAGAAGCTGTAAAAGGAATAAGTTGTGAAATAAAAGATAAAGAGTTTATGGTCTTGGTTGGGCCATCAGGTTGTGGAAAGTCAACAGTTTTAAGAATGATAGCCGGACTTGAAGAAATAAGTGATGGTGATTTATTTATTGGAGATAAAAAAGTTAATGATATTGCAGCAAGTGACCGTGGAATTGCCATGGTTATTCAAAACTATGCCTTATATCCACATATGAACTCTTATGAAAACATGGCATTTGGATTAAAGATCAAAAAGTTACCAAAAGATGAAATAAATGAAAGGGTTATGGCTGCTGCAAAGATCCTAAATGTTGAATCACTTTTAGATAGAAAACCCGGAAAAATGTCTGGTGGTCAACGCCAAAGAATAGCAATAGGCAGAGCGATAGTACGCCGACCTGAAGTGTTTTTATTTGATGAACCTTTAAGTAATTTAGACGCAAAATTGCGTAGTAAAATGCGTATAGAGCTTGCAAAATTGCATAAAAAATTGAATACAACAATGATCTATGTAACACATGATCAGGTGGAAGCGATGACCTTAGGGGAAAGAATAATTGTGATGAATGATGGTAATATTATGCAAATTGCTACACCAATAGATTTATTTAATAATCCACAAAATAAATTTGTCGCAGAATTTATTGGATCACCTCAAATGAATTTTATTATTGGCAGAATAGAGAACCAAAAAAGCAATCATAAATTTATAGACAATAACGGTAATACTTTTGATCTGTCTAAACTTGAATTAAATAATTTAAAGGAAAGTAATGGAAAAGAACTTTTTTTGGGAATTAGATCTGAAAATTTACGTTGGGGAAATGAAAATTTAGAAAACTATGCTACATTAAAAGGAAAAGTGATTGCTATTGAACTTTTAGGAAACCAAAAACATATCTATTTAGATTATAATGGTTTAGAAATGGTAGCAACTATTAGATCTGATGTTGAAGTAAAACTAAATTCTGATATTGAAATATTTTTAGATCTAAATAAAGCTTACCTCTTTGATAAAGAAACAGGCGAAAGAATTTATTAAATTTTTAGAGCATTAGAAATTATGAACAAACATGGATTATTATTACTGTTTATTATGATTTTCATTTCCTGTAACCAAAATAAAAAAACGGAAGATAAGATTACTCCAATACCTAAATCCAATTATTTGCAAAACAGGGCGCCTTTGCAAACCAAACCATACCTGGAATTGCCATTAGGAGCTATAAAAACAGAAGGTTGGTTACTAGATCAATTAGAGCGTATGAAAACTGGGTTAACTGGTTATTTGGATAAGATCTATCCGGAAGTTGTGGGTAAACGTAATGGATGGCTTGGTGGCGATGGTGATGGATGGGAAAGAGGACCTTATTGGATTGATGGTCTTTTACCATTGGCATATATTCTTGATGATGATGCACTAAAAGAGAAAGCTCAACCATGGATAGAATGGACACTCAATAACCAACAAGAAAGTGGGTATTTGGGACCAATTCCATTCGAAACCCCTCCCGCTTATGAGGCTGGAATTCAAAGAGGGCAACGAAAAGATTGGTGGCCAAAAATGGTGATGTTAAAAATAATGCAACAGTATTATAATGCAACAGAAGACCAACGGGTAATTACAACACTTACTAAGTATTTTAAATTTCAATTAAAAGAGTTGGTAAACACACCTCTCGATCATTGGACATTCTGGGCAGATCGTAGAGCAGGAGATAACATGCAGGTAGTATACTGGCTTTATAATATTACCGGTGATGATTATTTGTTAGAATTAGGTGAGCTATTGGCAGAACAGTCATTTCCTTGGACAGATATTTTCTTGAATGAAGAAAATCATTCCGATGCTTATTCACCCTGGCATTATTTTAGAATGAAAACATATCCTTTTGATCAAAAAGAAATTGAGGCACTTACGGTTTCACAAATGGGAGGAATGCACTGTGTTAATTTTTCGCAAGGATTAAAACAACCCTTGGTATATTACCAACAGAATAAAGATAAAAAGCAGATTGTAGCTACAAAAAAGGCGCTAAAAGATATTGAACATTACCATGGGCAACCTCAAGGAATGTTTGGAGGTGATGAGGGACTTCATGGTAAAGATCCGGTTATAGGTGTAGAGTTTTGTTCAATTTCAGAGACCATGTTTTCATTAGAATCTATGTTATCCATTACCGGAGACATGGAATACGCAGATTTGCTAGAAAAGATTACCTATAATGCGCTTCCTACCCAAGCTTCAGATGATTTTACCAAGCGCCAATACTTTCAGGCAGCAAATCAGGTTGAATTGTCAGACCGTTTAGAAGCATCTTATCAAAAGGTTGGTCATAAAGGAACAGACTATGTATTTGGTGTACTAAGTGGATATCCGTGTTGTACAACAAATATGCATCAGTCATGGCCAAAATTTGTACAAAACCTTTGGTATGCTACTGCTGATGGTGGAGTGGCCGCACTACTTTATGCACCAAGTAATGTAACACTTAAAGTAGGGAATGGAATTGAGGCCAAAATAACCGAAACTACAGGTTTCCCTTTTCGTGATGAAGTAAATTTCACCATCAATTTAGATAAATCAGGGAATTTCCCTTTTCATTTACGTTTGCCTGGTTGGACGGAGAATCCAATAATTACAATTAACGGTGAAGTTTGGAATGGAACAGCAGAAGATCAAGTAGCCAAAATCGATAGAACATGGAGAGATGGAGATAAAGTGAAATTGAAAATGCCAATGAAATTAAAAACATCACAATGGTATGATTTTGCTATAAGTGTTGAACGGGGACCATTGGTATATTCTCTAAAGATCAATGAAGAAAGAAAAATAAAAAATAGGGGAGACAAATTTGGAGAGTTTGAAGAGGTATTTGCCAAAGATAAGTGGAATTACTCCTTGTATTATAAAGATTTGGAAGACATGACCTCAAATTTTGAAGTAGAAGAATTGGATTGGGATGGAAGTTATCCATGGAATTTAGAGAATACACCAATTCGATTAAAAGCCCGTGGCGTTGCACTTCCTGAATGGAAACTTCAAAATGGCTTACCTACATTTCCAAGTTGGTGGGGTGGTAGAAAAGTAGATGAAGGAGATATTAAATTTGAAGACATTACGCTAATACCCTACGGAACAACAACCTTGAGAATAACTGAATTTCCTGTCAATGATATGCGATTTATTAGTTGGTCACAAGGAAAGCGTTTGGGGGGTATGGAAGAATATAAAAAACAGTACAATTAAGATTTTGGGGTAACCTCCACAATCAATATTTTATTTTAAAAATTGATTAAATAAAATTTACAAAATTTACTCAATAATTAAACTCTTTTTAAACTCCTGAACAACGGCAAAATATCCCAATGCAAAATTATTTGTTTGATCCACATTATCATAAAAATCGATATTGTCAATATCTGTAACATTAATGATATTGCCTCTAACAGTAGCTACTGGTGTAGCAAAAATATCGAGATCAGATTTACTCTGTTCAATAAGTAAGTTCATATAATTAAAAAATGCCCTGTCAACACCCATAATTCTTATATCAACCTCTTGACCTGGTTCAAGAACTCTATCATACAAATAAGAAAATTGAAACTGTTCACCCTGATAAAATTTATCTTTCGAAAGAAAAAATTCATTAAAATCAAAATCAAATAGATAAAAGTCGTTGCGACCTATTTCATCTGTTATAGTTGTGATAATTTCAGTTTGACCACCATCAAGAGAGGTTCCTTCTCCCTGTATAAGTGTGTCTATTGCTACAGCTGGAACATAATAAGTTTTTGCCAGATATAACTGGTTTTCATGATCAACCTGAAATATTAACTCACCTTGAGTTAATAAAAATGAGTTGCTTACTTCTTTTTGATAAACTCCCGGTTCCACTTCTAATAATACTACAAAACCAGGGTTGAAAAAAGTAGGATCAATACCTAAATTGGTAATGGTAATTTGTTTTAAATCGGTTACCGCAACTTCCCCGAAA